>JBBSSV010000111.1:0-6292 GCA_038241705.1 Burkholderiales bacterium
GGCTGGGTGGCGCTGGCCGGTACGCGGGAAGTTTCTTCAACACTGGCCGGTCCCGGCCAAACCTAGCCGGCGATGGCGCTCGCCACCCGTTGCCCACATTGCAGCACCTCGTTTCGCGTGGGTGCCGAGCAGTTAGCTTTGCGCGATGGCCTGGTGCGCTGCGGCACCTGTAGCCACGTCTTCAACGGTGTCGCGCATTTGCTGGAAGCGGATCTGTCGATATTGAGCGAGCCCATTGCTCCTATAGCAAAGCCTGCGGAAGCGCCTGCCATTTATCTGGAACTGCCAGAATCAGACTCTGAAGCTGAACCAGAGCCTGAAGCGCGGAGGAAAGAAGAAGCGCCTTTCAGAACCTTCGCATCGCGTGCTACACCTAGCAGCCCTGCTGCCGGCTCGCAGACATCGTCCCCGATAGCAACTACCCATCCCCAGGCCCCTGCCGCTTCTGCTGCGCCCGACTTTTTGCGCCATCCTTCCACCGACGCGCCGACAGTCACCAGCCATGGGACGTCGACCTTCTTCAGCGTGCCGCAGTCGGACAAGCCCTTGACACCGGGCGGGCTGCGGCACGCGAGCCCGCTGGAAGCGCTGCCGGACAACAATGGGAATGCCGCTCTGACAGCCCCTGCTGCCAGCACCCGAGAAGCGGCATGGCGGCCGGCCTGGCAAAAGCCGCTACCCGACGTCGCTAGCAGCCCGAATACCTCCACGCCCCAGCCCCATGACAGGCCCGGGACCGGCGTCGAGGATGCTGACCGTCCCTGGCTGCATGGCCAGCGCCGTACCTGGCGTCGACAGGCGTCCGATCACAACGATGGGCCGGCGCCCTTGCCTGAACGTCCTTCCGTCGAGCCAGCGCCTGTCGACGCCGCGCCGGCATCCTCATGGCCCAAGCCTCCCGCCTTCACCCGGACAACTGCTGCCACTTCAGCAGCAGAGCCTGATTTCGTACGTCAAGCCAGGCGGCGTGAACACCTGAACAGCCCTTTACGCTGGCTGCGCAACCTTGGCTTGCCGCTGTTGATGGCTGGCGCGCTGCTGCAAAGCATTGCTGCCTTCCCCGAGCAGATCTCAGTGCGCCTGCCCTGGGCCACACCAGTAGTGAAACAGGCCTGCAAGTTGCTGGATTGCCAAACTGGCCCGGCCATGCATATCAATGCCATTACGATTGAAGCCAGCGAGCTGCAGGCCATGGCGTCGGCTAAAAACACGCTGGTGTTGACGGTCTGGCTGCACAACGGCAGCAGCTTGGCACAAAGCTGGCCGCACCTGGAATTGACGCTCAACGATTTCGAGGAACAGCCACTAGTGCGGCGCGTATTTACCCCGACTCAATACCTACTGCACGACCAGGCAGCACTGCATCGGGAAGGCTTAGCCGCAGGGGCACGCCAGACTGTGCGGCTGCTGTTCGAGCTGGAGGCGCTGCAAGCGGCTGGCTACCGTGTCTATTTGTTTTACCCCTGATCTGATTTTAAAGAGGCTTATGACTTCCCTGATTTGCGGCTCCCTTGCTTTCGACACCATCATGTCCTTCGACGGGCGCTTTTCCGACGCCTTGCTGGCTGACCAGTTGCACAAAATCAACGTTGCTTTTCTGGTGCCGCAGATGCGGCGGGAGTACGGCGGCTGCGCCGGCAACATTGCCTATAACCTGAAGCTGCTCGAAGGTGAGCCGTTGATCATGGCCACCCTGGGTCAGGACAGTGCTGACTATCTGGATCGTTTGGCCCAGTTGGGTATCTCTCAGCGCTGCATTCGGAGCATCAAGGACAGTTATACCGCCCAGGCGTTCATCACCACCGACAGCGGCGGCAACCAGATCACTGCCTTTCATCCGGGGGCGATGATGTGTTCCCACCAGAACCGGGTGGCCGGCGCTGGCCCTGTCAGGCTAGCCATCATTGCCCCAGATGGGCGTGACGGCATGCTGCAGCATGCCGTGGACTGTGCGGAAAATGACATTCCCTTCATTTTTGATCCAGGCCAAGGCTTGCCGATGTTCGATGCTACCGAGCTGAAGCGTTTCATCGAACTGGCTACTTATGTCGCGGTCAATGACTATGAAGCCGAGTTGTTGAGCGAACGTACCGGCCTGAGCCTGGCAGTCATGGCAGAGCGGGTGGCGGCGCTGGTCGTCACGCGCGGCGAACAGGGAGCGGAAATTTTTACAGATGGCGGGCGCATCGACATTCCCTGCGTGCCGGCCGAAGCCATGACCGACCCTACTGGTTGCGGCGATGCCTTTCGGGCAGGAATGCTGTTTGGTCTGACCCACGAAATGGACTGGGCCACCACAGGTCGCCTGGCCAGTCTGATGGGTGCCATCAAGATCGCCTCCCAAGGCGGCCAGAATCATGCCCCTAGCCGCGTTGAGCTCGAGGAACGCTTCAAGCAAGCTTTTGGCTATCGCTTTACCTGATTTTTCCGAACTCCGGCACAACAGCCGATTGTGTTTTGGGGCCCTTGCCCGACATCAGATACCCGAAGCTGGCAGAATGATCAGCTTCGGGTAAAGCACAGCACCCAAGAGTGCTGTGCTTCCGCTTGTATCAGCTTGAGAAAGGAGTTGTCATGCGTATCGTTCTTCCCGCCTTCCTTTTATTGGCCGCCGCCTTGGCGGGTGGCTGTGCCTCCTCCAAGTCTGGCACCTCACTCTCATCCACGCGAGGCAGTACGTTGGTGCGCAGTGCCCAAGTGGTAGAGATCCGGGATGTGGTCGTACAGGGCAACCAGCATGCTGGCGCGGGTACTATCCTGGGCGGCGTACTAGGCGCGATTGCCGGCAACACCATCGGCAGCGGCTACGGTCGGGTGCTGGCAACGAGTGGCGGTGCCCTCATCGGTGGCGCCGCCGGGCAGCAGGCTGGACGCGCCGCTAGCCGATCCAATCTGGTACGACTGACCCTACGCACAGCCAATGGCAATCTGGAAACTCATGATGTGAATGCCGACGAGCCCTTCCATGTGGGCGATGAAGTCCGCATAGTCACTGACAACGATGGCACCCGCGTCGTACGCCAGTAATTACCCTATCAATTCAGGATATTTTTTTGACATCAAGCCAGCGGCAATAACAAGCTACCGGTGAGGTAAAGCGCAATGCGCAGCATGATGAAGGCCACCAGCGGCGACAGATCGATGCTGCCGATTGGTGGGATCACCCGTCGCAAGGGCCGCATCAGAGGGTCTGTCAAGGCACTTACCAAGGGTGCCAGCGGCGCATGCGGATTGACCCAGCTGAAGATCATTTCAATGATCAGTAATCCCATGAAGCCATACAGCGCCCACTGGACGATCTTGTATAGCGACAGCAGCACGACCGTCACCGGCTCTAGTGCTGCCATGGCCCACAGCGTCAACGCGGTCGACACCAGCGCCACTAGGAAGGCACCCAGCAAGGTGGCCCAGTCATAACCACCGGTTCCCGGTACTAAGCGCCGCAAAGGCTTGACCAGCCAGTCGCTCACGGTATAGATGAACTGGCCAATCGAGGCAGGCGGACGTACCTTGACGGCCTGCATCCAGAACCGCAGCAACAGCACTGCAGCCAGAATGGTGGCGGCGGTATCGATTATCAACATCAAAATGTTGTACAGCACTGCTGTTCTCCTGAAAACACCTGCCCTACCGGGCAAACCTGCAGATGAATATTAATCATCACTTATCTGTTACGCACAAACCAGACCTAGCCACCTGCTTTAAGGCCGTGTACCTGTAGGAAACGGCCAAGGACCTGACGGATTGCTGCCCCCCTTGACCACTGCTGTTTTCTTGGCAGCGGTTTTCTTGACAGCCGTTTTTTTGACGGCGGTCTTCTTGACGGCCGTCTTTTTTACTGCAGCAGTCTTGGTCGCTGCGGCAGTTTTCTTGCCGACCGCTGTAGGCGCTACAGGCAAAAGCGCTTCCTCGACAGCATTCAACCCTTTCTTCTTTGTTGCTTTCTTTTTGGCCTCCGCGGTCTTGGCTGCGGTGGTTTTGGTGGCTGTCTTGGTGGCTGTCTTGGTGGCTGTCTTGGTGGCTGTCTTGGTGGCTGTCTTGGCTGCTAGGGCTACGTCCCCGTCAGTCATGGCGTCATCAACCGGAGTTGTTTTGCTAGCAGCTGTTTTTTTGGCAGCGGTCTTTTTCGCTGTTGTTTTTTTTGCTGGAGTGGTCATGCATTGCTCCTTCAAGTGATGGAAAGTCAAACGTTTGGAAATAAATCATTCTTATTTGCAGGCAATCGGCCATGTTACCAGTCATGCTTGGCCCCGCATTCAGAAGAACATCCCCTGATTTTAAACAGCACACAGTCTCATTGGAAACTTATCTGCTGGTTGCCAAGCTCTGCCACATCAAGAGTTGCAATAAAAAAACGCCGGCACTCTTGCCGGCGTCAAGATCTTACGCATGGATGCTACTCGTCCGGGTCCCGAAACCACCCGTGCCATTGCGGCATTTTCCGGCAGGTCTCAGCACGAAAACGGCATCCTATTCAATCCCAGTTCAGCGCTCCGCCAGTCTGGTACTCGATGACCCGGGTTTCAAAGAAATTCCGCTCTTTTTTTAGGTCGATCATTTCGGCCATCCAAGGGAAAGGATTCTCCTCGTGCGGAAACATGGGGTCAATGCCAATCTGCTGGGCCCGACGGTTGGCAATGAAGCGCAGGTAGCCCTTGAACATGGGCGCGTTCAAGCCCAATACGCCGCGCGGCATGGTGTCTTCGGCGTAGCGATATTCCAGCTCCACTGCCTCTAGGAACAAGCCTTTGAGCTCTTCCCTGAACTCTGCCGTCCATAGGTGTGGGTTTTCCATCTTGATGGTGTTGATCAGGTCGATGCCGAAGTTGCAGTGCATGGACTCGTCGCGCAGGATGTACTGGTACTGCTCGGCCGCGCCTACCATCTTGTTCTGGCGCCCCAGGGCAAGTATTTGTGTGAAGCCGACATAAAAGAACAGGCCCTCCATCAAGCAGGCAAAGACAATCAGAGAACGCAGTAAGGTCTGGTCGTCTTCCATGGTACCGGTCTTGAATGTCGGGTCGGTCAGCACGTCAATGAAGGGAATCAGGAACTCGTCCTTTTCCCGGATCGAGGTGATTTCCTGGTAGGCATTGAAGATTTCCGACTCGTCCAGTCCCAGCGACTCGACGATATACTGATAGGCGTGGGTATGGATGGCCTCTTCAAACGCTTGGCGCAGCAGGTACTGGCGACATTCAGGCGCAGTGATGTGGCGATAGGTGCCCAGTACGATGTTGTTGGCTGCCAGGGAATCAGCAGTTACAAAAAAGCCCAGGTTGCGCTTGACGATGCGGCGCTCGTCGTCGGTCAGACCGTTGGGGTCCTTCCACAGCTCGATATCGCGCTGCATGTTGATTTCCTGTGGCATCCAATGGTTGGCGCAGCCGGCCAGGTACTTGTCCCAGGCCCACTTGTACTTGAAGGGGACCAGTTGGTTGACGTCGGTCTTGCCATTGATGACGCGCTTGTCGGAAATGTTTACCCGACCTGGCTGTTCGACCAGCGCAGGATTGACCGAGACGGCCGACGCTGGCTGGTTGAAAGTGGGCTTGGACTCGGCCGAAGGCGTAGTAGCGGTGTTTTCATCATCCCAGGAAAGCATGAGAGACTCCTTTGATTCAATCAGTTGTGTTCGACTGGCTACCTAGCCAGGCGGTTCAAGGACAGCCGTGTGGGCTGCCGGTCACTACCAAGCTGTCTGGTAGTGACATCGCGGCAGGGGCGATAACTCAGCCCCTGCCTTGGTGTACATCAGCGACCTGCTTACTGGCAGGCTTCGCACTCGTCAAAACCAGGGTCGCTTGGGCGCATGGTGCAGGCTGGCCCATCGGGATCGTTGCCAGCGCTGGCCGTGGCATAGTCGCTGCCAGCCGGAGCACCGCCCGAGGCACCGCCATCGGAGTTCACGGCGTTCAGGGCACCGGTACGCGAAGTCGATTTCTCGGTATGGGTAGCACCGACCGCACGCAGGTAATACGTGGTCTTCAAGCCTTTGATCCAGGCCAGCTTGTAGGTCTCGTCCAGCTTACGCCCCGAAGCACCGGCCATGTAGATGTTCAGCGACTGCGACTGGTCAATCCACTTCTGGCGTCGGGAAGCAGCTTCTACCAACCAGGAGGGTTCGACCTCGAAGGCGGTGGCGTAGAGCTCACGCAAATCCTGGGGAATGCGGTCGATCTTGGCCAAGCTGCCATCAAAGTACTTCAGGTCGGCGATCATCACCTCGTCCCACAGGTCACGCGCTTTCAGGTCGCGCACCAAGTATTCATTGATCTCGGTGAATTCGCCC
>JBBSSV010000112.1:0-6292 GCA_038241705.1 Burkholderiales bacterium
AACTGCTTGGCCAGAACCGTTGCAATCGCCGCCGTCAGCGTCGTCTTACCATGATCTACGTGACCAATCGTACCCACGTTTACGTGCGGCTTGGTCCGCTCAAATTTGCCTTTTGCCATGTTGACTCCTAACTAGATTTGATAATGGACTGTTCAGACGCACGCCCGACATGCCTGCTGACTTGCCGACATTAGAAACTGGTGCCCTTTACGTGGATTGAACACGTGGCCTCTCCCTTACCAAGGGAGTGCTCTACCACTGAGCTAAAAGGGCTTTTGCCGTTCGCAACCATCACACTGATTGCGTCAAACACAAAGCTGGAGCGGGTGAAGGGAATCGAACCCTCGTCGTAAGCTTGGAAGGCTTCTGCTCTACCATTGAGCTACACCCGCACACGCGGCAACCTCGCATGATATAACAACTCGCCACTAGGCCACCGATTAAACTTTCCCGCTGCAAAGTGGTGGAGGGAGCTGGATTCGAACCAGCGTACTCGTAAGAGGGCAGATTTACAGTCTGCTGCCATTAACCACTCGGCCATCCCTCCGCAGCGAACCCCAAACTATATAGGCGAGAACGGGCTTTGTCAATACCAATTTGTGCTTCGCGGCATTGATTTACCCAGCGATCCGCGTTTGCAATCTTAGAGAGCAGCCTGCTCGCTCGGCTTGGCCTGTCTCACTCCCTATTTTCTTCTAAAAAAACTGATTCGCTCGGAGCAGTTTGTTTGCATCCATATACTTGAATCAGCAAAACAAGCAAGTGCAATGCGAGGTCTTGGCAATTAGGAACGCTATTGATCACCGCAACACAGTCGAACCGGAGGGCGGACACAAGCTCGCCCCCACCGTGAGAAACGAATATCCCCCTGGCAGGCAGCTCACACCTAGTTTGGCCAACTCTGGAAACAGGACATAGAACACCGTCAACCCTACAAAAATGACTGCTACTCAATTGATCATACCGACTCTCTCAACAGGCCGAAGCCTACTGTCGCCCGTTTTTTTCGCTAGGCCAGGGCGCTCGTCTTGCTGCCATTACGTTACTGCCATTCCGCGCGTCATAGTCGATGGGTACGGTCGTACTGGAGATAGCACTCAGGCAACTCCACTTCCTTGCCGAGCACCAGCACCTTGAACAACTCTCCCATTTCAGCCGGCGAGGTCAGCTTCTGCAGAGCATTTGCTTGCGGCAGATAGCGCCTCACCGCTTCCGGCGAAGTCCGCAGCAACAAATCCCCGGCGCCTGCTTGGAGCAAAAAGGCGGCTTGACTAGTGTAGGTCAGCACCTCCATCCCACCGGCGATGGCTGCTAATGCAGTCGCCGTAAAATCAACGTGCGCCGTGATGTCCTGTAAGCCAGGATAGAAAAACGGGTCGTCGTGTGCATGATGACGGTAGTGACACATCAGAGTGCCACTGACACGCTGGTCCAGATAGTATTCTCGCGCCGGAAAGCCGTAGTCGATCAAGATGGCGGCACTGCCACGCTTTTCTTCTTGCGCTCCTCTGCACAGCAAGCGCGTCAAGGAGTCCATGAAACCCAGAGAAACCGGGTGCACCTCGGTGACATACCCATCCGGCAATTCGTTCGCACTCGGAATCTGCTGCACTAACTCGTCGGAACAGGGTGCGAGCTTCCAGGCAAAGCCCTCTTCCTTCCATGTCACCCCGCGCTCCATCCAGCCCTGTGCAGTTTTCATGACCACATGTACAGGCATGGCATCGAGGACCTCATTCCCCAGCACTACACCGGAAAAGGCCGACGGCAGTTCGTCCAGCCAGCGCACCTGAGGAAAATCTCTTAGCATTGCCTGCTGACGTTCCCGTAATTCGCCCGATAGTTCGACAATGGCATAGCTCTCGACCGTAACGCCTAAGCCCGCCAGTTCGCTCAGCACATCTCTGGCGAGTTTGCCGCTGCCAGCGCCAAACTCCATGATCCTCGGCCCGGTCTGGTCCAGCAATGCAGCCACTGCCTGCGCCAGCGCAGCGCCGAACAACGGCGTCATTTCCGGCGCAGTTGTAAAATCACCGTCCCGACCCAGCTTGGTCGCGCCGCCACTGTAATAACCCAGCGCCGGCGCATACAATGCTAATTCCATGAAGCGCGCGAACGACATCCAGCCGCCATGCTGACGAATCTCGTTTGCAATGTGCGCACGCAGCGCGTGAGAAGCAGCCAACGCATCGGCTGAGGGTTCGGGCAATTGCAGTTGCATAGCGAAATATTTGGATGAATGCGTGAAGCCATCTCAGGATGGCAGACTTGAAAACGAAACGTCAGGCGCGCAACAAGTTGCAGTAGCAGCGCCACCGTATCTGGGTGATCAATTTTTCTGTATTTTTGGTTTTTGATTTTTGCATACATGTCTAGGATCTTCTTCCCCTCCAGCGTAGCCCTTGTGACCGGAGGCGCGCAGCGCATCGGTCGAAGTATTGCACTGGCACTGGCGCAACGCGGCTGGGATATTGTCGTGCATTATCACCAATCTGCGACGCAAGCGCAGCAAACGGTAGCTGACATTCAGCAATTGGGCCAACGCGCTGTCGCATTGCAATGTAATTTGCAGGACGAAGCAGCGGTTAACAAGCTCTTGCCTCGCGCTGCACTGGCGCTGGGACCTGTGTCCTGCCTTGTCAACAATGCTTCCCTGTTCGAATACGACGCGCTCGTGGATTTTTCATTGGAGCAACTCAACACACATATGCACGTTAATCTGGCTGCGCCCATTCTGCTGGTGCGCGCCCTGCATCAAGCCACTCCAGTCGGCAACCGGGCTGTCGCCATCAATTTATTAGACCAAAAGCTCTTCAATCTGAATCCGGATTTCTTGTCTTACACCTTGTCCAAGGCGACCTTGCAGGCTGCCACCGTCATACTGGCCCAGGCCTGCGCACCAACTGTGCGAGTGATGGGGATCGCTCCCGGCTTGACACTGCCCTCGGGCGATCAGACCGATGCAGAGTTTGCCGAGACCCATACGCAAACGCCGCTGGGTCAGTCCAGCACAGCAGCCGATGTTGCCGACGCCGTGTGCTTTGTCGTTGAAAATGCCTCTATGACCGGCTCCACCCTGGTGGTGGATGGCGGACAGCACTTGGTTCCCAGCACACGTGATGTCATGTTCACAAACAGATAGTCTGCGCTCTTTACTCACAAGAAAAATACTTCCATGCTTTCCACTCTGATCCATCCCGACCTGACCAAATGTCGCCGCCTCTTTCTGCGCAACTTTGAAGTGCAGATCAATATCGGCGTTCATGAATTTGAAAAGCAAGGTGAACAGCGCGTGCTGATCAATGTCGATCTCTACATTCCGCTGGCCATGTCCACACCGCAAGAAGACCAGCTGGAAGAAGTGGTGGATTATGATTTCATGCGCGAGACCATCGCGCAGCGCACGGCGGAAGGGCATATTCAGCTCCAGGAAACGCTTTGTGATGACGTTGCGCGCACTTTGCTGGCCCATCCCAAGGTCTGGGCCGTACGTGTTTCCACCGAAAAGCTCGACGTCTATCCCGATTGCGAATCGGTTGGCGTCGAGGTCTTTCAGTTCAAGGAGCGCTAATTGCCTTCAGCTTCCATCCAACCACCGCAGTCCGCGCTTGCCTTTGGCTCGGTTAAAACTGCAGAAAAAATCGCTTTTGAAAACAACAAGCGGCACAAGCGCTTGTGTCGCCTGACCGGCAAAGCCATTGCCGACTTCAATATGATCGAGGAAGGTGACCGGGTCATGGTTTGCCTGTCGGGCGGCAAGGACAGCTATGCCTTGCTGGACATCCTCCTGACCTTGCGTGAACGGGCACCCATCCATTTTGACGTGATTGCAGTCAACCTGGACCAGAAGCAACCCAATTTCCCCGCGCATGTGTTGCCCGACTATCTAGAAAAACTGGGCGTGGCGTATCACATCGAGAACCAGGACACCTACAGCATAGTCAAGCGCGTGATCCCCGAAGGCAAGACCACCTGCTCGCTGTGTTCGCGTCTGCGTCGGGGCATCCTGTATCGGGTGGCAGATGAACTCGGCGCCACCAAGATCGCCTTGGGGCACCATCGCGACGACATTATGGAAACTTTTTTCCTGAACATGTTCTTCGCCAGCAAACTCAAGAGCATGCCACCCAAGTTGCAGTCCGACGATGGCAAGCACGTGGTCATTCGTCCGCTAGCTTACGTCAAGGAAGCGGATACTGCACGTTACGCTGAAGTCAAACAGTTCCCGATCATCCCCTGCGATTTGTGCGGCAGTCAGGAAAACCTGCAGCGCAAGCAGATCAAAGCTATGCTGCGTGAGTGGGAAAAAAAGTTTCCAGGGCGCGTAGATAGCATTTTTTCCTCGCTGTCCACAATCGTGCCCTCGCACCTGATGGATGCCAGCCTATTCAATTTCGCCGAACTTGCCGCTCAAGGCGTGGCGCTGCCGGATGGCGACATCGCCTTTGACGAGGAGCCTTGCGCCAGTGGCTCTGCCAGTGCAAGCATTACCTTGTTTTCGGCTGACTCAGCCTAGCAATGACGGTACAGCTTCAGAACATTCCAGGCCGACGCAAACACTTTCTGTTTAGCTCTCATCGGATCAGCGTGGGCTTGTTTTCAAACTAACAAGCTGCGCTTGCCCTCCTGCGCGATCGTTGCTGCTGACAAATGGATGGGCTTTCGTTGACAGCCCTCAAGATTCTCTTTGGGAAAATATTTAGGATCAAAACCGTCTTTTCACACTAAGCATCTGTTGCTGAAACTGTCTTCTTCTTTGTATCAAAAAAGGCAACACTTTGCTGGGCCGTGAAAGACTGAATGCTAGAATCCAGCCTCCCTTCTTCTGATTTCCTATGAATATCGTCATTCTTGCTGCAGGCATGGGCAAGCGCATGCAATCCGCGCTGCCCAAGGTCCTGCATCCCCTGGCGGGGAAACCCCTGCTTGGTCATGTGCTGGATACCGCGCGCATCCTGAACCCGGTAGCGCTGTGCGTTGTGTATGGCCACGGAGGCGACCAAGTGCGCGCCACCTTTGCCGGCGAAGACATTGCTTTTGCCTTGCAAGAGCCGCAGCTTGGCACCGGTCATGCGGTCATGCAGGCCCTGCCGCTTCTGCGCGAAGACATGTCCACCCTGATCCTATATGGCGATGTGCCCCTGACCAGTGGCGACACTCTGCGATGCCTGATCAACAGTGCGGGTGCTGACAAGCTGGCGATCCTGACGGTGGAGATGGACGACCCCACCGGCTATGGTCGCATCGTGCGCCAGGATGGCATCATCACGCGCATCGTCGAGCAAAAAGATGCAAGCGCTGCCGAACAGACGATTAACGAAGTCAATACCGGTATCATGGTGGCACCAACGGCAGCGCTCAAGCGCTGGCTGGCTTCTCTGTCGAATGACAATGCCCAGGGCGAATACTATCTGACCGACATCGTGGCCTGCGCCGTGGCAGAAGGCGTGGCAGTGACGTCCGCCACCGCCGCCAGTCCCGGCGAAACCTTGGGGGTCAACAGTAAAATTCAGCTGGCCCAGTTGGAACGCATCTATCAGCGCAGCCAAGCGGAAGCGTTGATGGAACAAGGCGTCGGCTTGGCAGATCCGGCCCGTCTGGACATTCGCGGCCAACTTAAGTGCGGCCGCGACGTAATTATCGATGTCAACTGCGTGTTCGAAGGTCAGGTCGAACTCGCGGACAATGTCAGTATCGGTGCCCATTGCGTCATTAAAAACGCCAAGATAGGGGCCGGTGCCGTGATCCGGCCGTTTTGCCATATCGAAGATGCGCAGGTAGGTCCCGAGGCCATCGTCGGCCCCTACGCACGCTTGCGACCAGGTGCCGAGTTGGGTCAGGGCGCTCATATCGGCAACTTTGTTGAAGTTAAGAATAGCCAGATCGGTGCCCACAGCAAGGCCAACCACTTGGCCTACATCGGCGATGCCACGGTTGGCAGTGGTGTCAATATCGGTGCCGGCACCATCACCTGCAATTATGATGGCGCCAACAAACTACGCACCGTGATCGAAGACGATGCCTTTATCGGCACCAACAGTGAGCTAGTTGCCCCCGTGCGGGTCGGTAAGGGCGCGACCCTGGGCGCTGGCACTACCCTCACGCGTGACGCCCCGCCGGGAAAGCTCACTATTTCTCGCGTCAAACAAATCACCATCGACGGCTGGCAACGGCCAGTCAAACTGAAAAAATAGGATTAGCCATGTGCGGTATTGTCGGCGCAGTTGCGCAACGTAACATTGTCCCCATTTTGCTGGAAGGCCTGAAGCGGCTCGAATACCGCGGCTATGAT
>JBBSSV010000113.1:0-6285 GCA_038241705.1 Burkholderiales bacterium
GACCAACAAAAACGTGGCTCCCAACAAGGTGGTGCAGCTGGGTGACGAAGTCGAAGTCATGGTGCTGGACATCGATGAAGAGCGTCGCCGCATCAGCCTGGGTATGAAGCAGTGCAAAGCCAATCCTTGGGACGACTTTGCTATCACCCACAAAAAGGGTGACAAAGTGTCCGGCGCAA
The DNA here is from genome assembly GCA_038241705.1 of Burkholderiales bacterium. Taxonomy (GTDB): domain Bacteria; phylum Pseudomonadota; class Gammaproteobacteria; order Burkholderiales; family Burkholderiaceae_D; genus JBBSSV01. Next base: position 180 of record JBBSSV010000113.1, read on the forward strand.
TCAAGTCGATCACCGATTTTGGTGTCTTTATTGGCCTGACCGGCAACATCGATGGCCTGGTCCATCTGTCCGACCTGTCCTGGACCGAGACTGGTGAAGACGCTGTGCGCCAGTTCAAGAAAGGTGACGAACTCGAAGCCATCGTTCTGGCCATTGATGTCGAGCGCGAGCGCGTGTCGCTGGGCGTGAAGCAGCTGGAAGGTGATCCGTTCAACAACTACGCCGCCATGAATGACAAGGGCGCGCTGGTCACTGGTACAGTCAAGTCGGTCGAGCCTAAGGGTGCTGTGATCCAGTTGTCCGACGAAGTCGAAGGTTATCTGCGTGCTTCCGAAATCTCGCGTGATCGCGTCGAAGATGCCGGCACACACTTCAAGGAAGGCGACCAAGTTGAAGCGATGGTCCTGAACATTGATCGGAAGGCACGTAGTATTCAGCTGTCGATCAAAGCCAAGGACAACGTCGATACCCAGGAAGCCATGCAGAAGATGTCGGTTGACTCGAACGCTGCTTCCGGCACCACCAGCCTGGGCGCTTTGCTCAAGGCCAAGCTCGATAACAAGGGCTGATTGGTCACTTTGGAAGGACAGAGTCCGTCATGACAAAGTCGGAGTTGATCGCCCGTTTGGCTGAGCGTTATCCGCAACTAATTGCTAAAGATGCGGATTATGCGGTCAAGACAATCCTGGATGCGATGGCGGATGCATTGACAACCGGCCAGCGCATTGAGATCCGGGGTTTTGGCAGCTTTGGCCTGAATTGCCGGCCACCGCGCATTGGACGCAATCCCAAGTCAGGTGACAAGGTGATGGTGCCCGAGAAACGAGTGCCGCATTTCAAGCCGGGCAAACACTTGCGTGAGCGCGTGGATGTCTTGACTGACCGGGCGATCAAGAAAGACTGACTCATCGTTACGGAACATGACGGCATCTGCGGATGCCGTTTTTTTTCGCGTACAATTTCGTTGTTGTCATTGCTGAATGATTGTTTGGCGCTGGTCAGTGCGATTCTTCACCAATGGCAAACGTGCCGATAACATTTTTTAATTCTTCAGTGAGGAATTCGTCCGATGAAAATAGTATTGCGAATCATCGCTGCTTTGTTGTTCGTGGTGTTTTTTGGATTTGCCTTGAAAAACACTCAGGAAGCGGCTTTGAGCTTTTTCTGGAACTATGAAGTGCGCGGCCCCTTGGTGCTGCTGTTGCTGGGCTTCTTCATTGGCGGCTTCGTCTTTGGGATTTTGGGCATGGCTCCCATCATCTTTCGCCAGAAGCGGGAATTGGCGCGTCAGAAAAAAGCCAATGCCGTGCTGCAGAAGGAAGTCAATGTCGAGCCGCTGGTGCCGGTTTTGCAAGCGGCGCCAGCATCAACTACGGTAGTGGCCGCCAAGCCGTAACTGGTTTGTGTACCTTTAATTTAGAGAAAAACCAACAGGCATGGAATTTGAAACATGGTGGCTGCTAAGCATCCCCGTTTTTTTTACTCTGGGTTGGGTTGCCGCACGGGTGGATATCAAGCAGTTGCTGTCCGAATCACGCAGCTTGTCCCGGGGTTACTTCAAGGGCTTGAACTTCCTGCTGAATGACCAGCCGGACAAGGCGATTGATACCTTCATCGAAATCGTCAAGCTCAATCCGGAAACAGCAGAATTGCACTTTGCTCTGGGAAGTTTATTTCGCCGCAGGGGCGAGACCGAGCGCGCCATCCGGATTCATCAAAATCTCTTGGCACGGCCTGATCTTGTTTGGGAGCAGCAGCTTGAAGCGCGTTACGAACTCGGTCAGGACTATCTGAAAGCGGGCTTGCTAGACAGAGCTGAGGAAGCTTTCCAGCATTTGGTCGAAACGACTCACAGTGCCCGGGCGCGCCGGGCTTTGCTGGAAATCTACGAGCGTGAAAAGGAATGGCAGCGTGCCATCGATACCGCCCAAGCCCTGCAAGCATCGGGAGCAGGGGCGAGGCAAAAAGAAATCGCCCAATACTACTGCGAACTGGCCGAGGATGAACTGGTTCATACACGCTTAGACGAAGCCCAGGACCTGCTGGAGCAGGCCTTGGCGGCAGAGCGCCAGAGCGTGCGCACTAGTTTGCTGCTGGGAGATGTGCACAAGGCTCGGGGTGATGTCGAGGCGGCGCTGGCAGCATGGCGTCGGGTAGAGCACCAAAGCGTGCCCCATGTGTCGCTAGTAGCGCAGCGACTGATGGAAGGCTACGCTTCGGTCGAGCGCCCGCGCGAAGGCCTGAACCTGCTCAAATCCTATATGGCCGAAGCGCCTTCCATCGACTTGTTGGAAGTGGTATTCAAAGCGGTGCGCGAGCTCGACGGCATCGAGACTGCCAATGAGTTAGTAATGGAAGAGCTACGCCGCACGCCGACGCTGCTGGGGCTGGACAAGCTCCTCGAAGCGCGACTCATGCAGACGCCGCCCGAGTTGATGGCGGAAATGACATTAGTCAAGAACTTGGTGCATGGGTACGTGCAAAAGCTGGCGCGCTACCAGTGTAATCATTGCGGCTTCAAAGCCCGTCAGTTCTATTGGCAGTGCCCGGGATGCACCCGCTGGGAAACCTATCCGCCGCGACGCACTGAAGAATTGAATGTCATGAACTAAGCTCGGGTGCAGCAAGTGTGTTCCGTTCCTGAAGAAGGCAAGTGGCTGCCGGCATAGTTAAAAAACGCACAGCATCCAGCGGAATCCGGGAGCACGAATAAATGGACAAAGTGCAAATGATTCGTCAGCAAGATAGGGCTTGTCGCCTTCTCGTAGTGGGCGACATCATGCTTGACCGCTACTGGTTTGGCGAAGTGGCACGAATTTCTCCTGAAGCGCCCGTTCCTATCGTGCGTGTCGAGCGCAGCGAGGAAAGGCTTGGTGGCGCTGCCAACGTGGCGCGTAATGCGGCAGCGCTGCAAGCAGCTACGACTCTGCTCGGTGTGGTCGGCGCGGATGAGGCCGGTACCCAGGTCGAGCAGCTTTTGGAGGAGCTTGGAATTGCTGCGCACCTACGCCGGGATCCGGCGATTGCCACCATCGTCAAGTTGCGCATTATTGGGCGCCAGCAGCAGTTGTTGCGCGTGGATTTCGAGGCGCCGCCCAGCTCGCTGAGCTTGCGTGATAAGTTGACGCAGTTTCATGCCTTGTTGCCAGAACACGATGTCGTGGTTTTTTCAGACTATGCCAAAGGCAGCCTGGTGAATGTAGCCGAAATGATCTCATTGGCGCAGACGGCAGGTAAGCGCATCCTCGTGGACCCCAAGGGCGACGACTTCAGCCGCTACCGAGGGGCTTCAATCCTGACGCCGAACTTGGCTGAATTGCGACACATCGCAGGCAACTGGAGCAATGAAGAAGAGTTGAGTGCCAAGGCGCAAAACCTGCGTGCTGCACTGCAACTAGAAGCTTTGCTGCTGACCCGTTCAGAAGAGGGTATGAGCCTGTATACCCAAAACCATGTTCATCATTTCCCCACGGTAGCCCAAGAGGTGTTCGACGTGTCCGGTGCTGGCGATACCGTACTGGCTACCTTAGCCGTAATGCTGGGAAAAGGGATGCCGCTGGTCGATGCCGTCTTTATTGCAAACCGGGCAGGCGGTATTGTCGTCGCCAAGCTGGGTACGGCTACCGTCACGCCTGAGGAACTGTTTCGTGCCGATGCATGAGTTGGGATGTTACTTTTTAATTAGATGTACCCAAAGTTATTTAAGTGATAATATTGCTACAGGGAAATTTCCCGAGTTGAAGTACTATTCTTTCATAAACTGGAGCAAATCATGTTGAAAAAACTGGCTGGTATTTTTGTTGTGATGATCTTGGCAAGCGGAGCGGTCTTGGCCCAGATCGATGTCAACAAAGCTGATCAAGTGGCCTTGGATGGACTCAAGGGCATAGGCCCGAAGACCTCGCGCACTATTCTTGACGAACGCAAAAATGGTGGCAAATTTAAGGATTGGGAAGACTTTGAAAAGCGGGTCAAGGGAATCGGTCCCGCCAGCGCTCACAAGCTTTCCGAGGCTGGACTAACGGTTGAAGGTAAAAGAAAAAGTGGCGCTGTGGCGGCCGTCAAAAATGCCGATAAAAAGGTAGCTAAAGCGAATGCCGCAGAACCTGCGGCCAGAAGTGGAGCCAAGCAGCAAGTTGCCAAATGAAGGTCTAAAAGCGTGTGTAGCGACGCTCATGTGTTTGCTGAATCATGAGTCCCAGGTGTCGGCTTTTTGAAAGGTTTCAATCAGCCGGCAACAAAATTTCGATCCCCACAAAACATAGCGACAAATGATCGAGGATGAGCATGGCATTTCTTTCGTGTCATGGGGTTTTATGTTCGCCTTTCTGCGTGCCTTTGCACAGAAGATTAGAATAAGACTTTTCTCTGAGAGACGTTTATGCCCTATCTCACTATTGAAGACACGATCGGCAATACCCCCCTGGTGCAGTTGCAACGCATTCCTGGTGAAGATGCAGCGCGTCGTAACAATGTTATTCTCGGCAAGTTGGAAGGAAATTTGCCTGCGGGCTCGGTCAAGGACAGGCCTGCACTAGCGATGGTGCGCGGGGCAGAACAGCGCGGCCAGATCAAACCGGGCGACACACTGATCGAAGCCACCAGCGGCAATACTGGCATCGCCCTGGCCATGGCGGCAGCTATCCGGGGCTACAAGATGATCCTGTTGATGCCGGAAAACCTCAGCCTGGAAAGGCGTCAAAGTATGGCAGCGTATGGCGCGGAAATCATACTGACACCCAAGAGTGGCGGAATGGAATATGCGCGCGACTTGGCTGAAAAGATGCAGTCCGAAGGTAAAGGCATCATTCTTGATCAATTCGCTAGTCCGGACAATCCACTGGCGCACTACGACTCGACGGGTCCGGAAATCTGGCGGGATACCTTAGGGCGTGTAACCCACTTCGTCAGCGCTATGGGCACGACCGGTACCATCATGGGCGTGTCGCAGTTCCTGAAGGAAAAGAATCCGGAGGTGCGTATCATCGGCGCCCAGCCGGAAGAGGGCTCACAGATTCCGGGCATTCGCAAATGGCCGGAAGCCTATCTGCCGAAAATTTTCGACCGCTCACGCGTCGATCAGGTGGAAAACATTGGTCAGAGTGCTGCCGAGCAGATGGCAAGGCGCTTGGCACGTGAGGAAGGCATCTTTTGTGGCATTTCGGCCGGTGGCGCATGCGAGGTGGCGTTGCGGATCTCAAGTCAGACTGAGAATGCCACCATTGTGTTCATCGTCTGCGACCGGGGTGACCGTTATTTGTCGACGGGCGTTTTTCCTGCTTGAGATCCTGTCAGAGAAGATCAGGTGTTCCTTGAAGCACGCGGCGCAAGCAAGCGCCGAGTTGAATACGGCAATTGCTTGCAGGGTTCAACCTACTCTTTATCCTTCGGCTTGAACTGTTTGTCACTGATACGGAATTTTTCGCGCCGGTCACCCATTAGGGTACGCAGTTCCCGAATGGTCAGGTCGCTGACTTCATGCATACGGATCAGCAGCGAAGCGCCCACAGGTAGTCGCCGATGTCGGATCTTACTGATCACTGGTGGGGCGACTTCCAGAGCGCGCGATAACGCAGCGTCATTCTTCAGGTTCAAGCGTTCAATCAACGAATCCAGCAAATTATTGGGATCATAGGCGACTTGGTCAGCCAGTCGGTTGCTTTTTGGCTCTTCAAGTTGTTTCGTCATATTCATTTGGTCCTGTTGCAGAAAGCTCTGCTTGTCATATGGAGAGACACATCAGCAATCAAAGAAGTCGTATGTCTGCAGTTACCAGAACCGCCACCTCTGGGTGTGGTAGTACTGCGGCACGCGACTTCTGCGCTATATGCATTATTTTGCAACTACGAATTATAGAAGAAGCGCATTCTGGTAGGCAGGATTCGACGCTTGTTCTTTTTTCCATAGCGCTCAGCATGGGAAATGGCTGCGAATCATTATAAAAACTGAGAAACTACCTGTCTTGACAAGCCACAACCAACACTGAGCATGAGCTTATTATCTTGCCAGTCGTGCAATTTTTCACCAAGAGTTACTTTTTGTAAACTTATTTCTTGGCTATGTTAAATTACCGAGAAGCCGAATGCGGATGGAGCAGTCTTTACCA
>JBBSSV010000114.1:0-6252 GCA_038241705.1 Burkholderiales bacterium
GCACCCAGCGGCCAAGGCGGGCGCCACCTTGCGGGTGATCATTGCAATCGGAAAATTCCAGGGCGTGATAGCGGCGCACACGCCTATCGCTTGCTTGATTACCAGCATGCGCTTGTCGCTGGTGCTGGGCGTCAGGACGTCACCATTGATGCGCTTGGCTTCTTCGGCAAACCATTCGATGAAGCTAGCACCATAGGTGACCTCACCCTTAGCCTCGGACAGTGGCTTGCCCTGCTCAGTGGTCAGCAGCAAGGCCAGGTCATCGGCGTGCTCCAGAATCAGTTCATACCAGCGTCGCAGAATGGCTGCGCGCTCCGGTCCGGTCTTGGCGGCCCATGCCGGAAAGGCGGCCTGGGCCGCAGCAATGGCCTTTTCGGTATCCTCGGGCGTGGCGTTGCTCACCTGGGCCACTAGACTGCCATCTGCCGGGTTGTGCACGGCAAAGCGGTTAACACTGGCTTGCCACTGGCCATTGATATACGCATCCTGGCGCATCAGGCGGGCATGTTTCAAGGCTGGGGCAACAAGGGATTCAGTAGCAGGCATGAGCGTTCTCCTGAAGGTGACAAAAAAACAGGATAACGCAATCGCTGTGGCGCTGCTGCCGAGTGGCGTAAGCAGCGCCATGAAAGCGCAAGAGCTTGTTCGGGCCGACTTCGCGTGGAGCGCTAGCCAAGCCAGACAAGCTCAGGCGCGAGCAAAGCCGCAGTCAGTCAGCCGCAGTTGGCTTAGGCTTGGCTTGATCACGCCGGTTGAAACCCGCCACCATATCAAATCGAAAAAGACGACATTCGATGGCGCCATTGAAAAAGGGCGTCTTGCGCGATTCCTTCAGACGCATCATCTTGGGCATGGTCAGGTCAGCACTGAACAAGAAGACCTTCCACCCCGCAAAGCGCTGCTTGAGGGTAGTGCTGAATGCGCTAAAAAACTGCCGCGCCAGCTCATCCTCTTCAAATGTGCTGTCTCCGCGCACGTCGATACGTTCCCCATAGGGCGGGTTAGTCAGCAAGATGCCGGGCTCTGTGCTGGGAGAGCGCACTTCCTGAGCTTCGATCTGCTTTAACGGTATCTCGAACTCAATGCCAGCCTCAATCAGGTTGTGGCGCGTCATCACGATCATGTCACCGGAAATGTCGCTGCCAAAGATGGTGGGCTGCGGCGGTAGCTCGCGCGGCTGGACTTCGTCGATAATCGCCTGCCACTGCGCCAGCTGGAAACTGGTAAAACGCTCGAAGGCAAACGGGCGGTTGAAGCCAGGCGGAATGCCAGCCAGCATCTGTGCCGCTTCGGCCAGGATGGTGCCCGAACCGCACATAGGATCAAACAACACCATGCCCGGTTTCCAGCCGGCTGTGCGCAAGAGACCAGCAGCCAAGTTTTCGCGCAAGGGTGCATCGCCGGTTTCTTGACGCCAGCCGCGCTTGAACAGGGCTTCGCCCGAGGTATCGAGATACACCGTGAAATTGCGCGCATCCAGAAAGCCGACGATGCGCATGTCAGGCGTGCGGGTATCAACTGAGGGCCGCTCGTTATACAGGTCGCGGAAATGGTCGCAGACCGCATCCTTGATTTTTAGGGTTGTGAATTCCAAGCTTTTCAACGGCGATTTGATAGCCGTGACGTCCACTCGGATGGTGTGCTGCAATGAAAACCATTCTTCCCAAGGCTGGGCCAGGACCAGGTCATAGATATCGTTTTCAGTGCTGTAGCTGCCCTGGGCCATACGCATCAGTACGCGCGAGGCAATGCGCGAATGCAGATTAATGCGATAGGCATCTGTCAGGTTGCCAGAGCAATGCACGCCGCCCGGCACTTGGTTGTGGACCTTGAGCGTAGGAGTTTGCTGAGCAATTTCGCCCAGTTCTTCGGCCAGAGCGGCTTCCAAGCCGCGTGGGCAGGGACAGAAATAAGAGCGAGAAGAAGATGCGGATGACATTGGGGCGCCTTTTATCCATTGAACTACCGCGACAACCCATGTTGCCGCGGCCGGCAAGTATTCCTGACGACTGCCTCGCCGTCAACGACTGCAGGCAGAATCTGCCCGTAACCGTCAGAATGGCTTGACCACCACCAGAATGACGATCGCCAGCAGCAGCACGACCGGTACCTCATTGAACCAGCGATACCAAGTATGGCTGCGCTGGTTAAGCCCGGCGCGAAATTTCTTCAGCAGGCTGAAGCAGGCGTGATGGTAGCCAATTGCCAGAATTACCAAAGTCAGCTTGGCGTGCATCCAGCCACTGCCCGGGCCTTTGCCGATACCATAGCCCAGCCATAGCCACAGACCGAACACAACGGCAGGAATTGCCAAGATGGTCATGAAGCGAAAGAGTTTATTCGCCATCAGCAGCAGCCGTTCGGTCGCGGCTGGCGCGGTTTCCTGGGCCAGATTGACGAAGATGCGCGGTAGATAGAATAGGCCGGCAAACCAGGAAATGACGAACACTAGGTGCAACGATTTGATCCAAAGCATGAATGTTTTCCAATGGAAGGCAGAAGAGTTATGCCGCTGAAAGCAGAAAGATGGTAAATCGCAGCGGAGCGCGAGGAGCGGGAGGGAGCCGTCTGCCAGTTGCAAGGCTGATAGACAGCAAGGCCAGGGTCAGCTTCGGGCTTCGCCGTGGCCAAAGACCACATATTTCTGCGATGTCAGGCCTTGCAAGCCGACCGGGCCGCGGGCATGTAACTTGTCGGTGGAGATTCCGATTTCTGCGCCCAGACCGTATTCAAACCCATCGGCGAAACGGGTCGAGGCATTGATCATCACCGAAGAAGAATCAACTTCGCGCAAAAAGCGCATGGCCCGGCTGTAGTCTTCGGTGACGATGGATTCGGTGTGTTGCGAAGAATACTGGGTGATATGGGCGATGGCGGCGTCCATGTCGGCCACGATTCTCACTGCCAGTTCCGGCCCCAAGTATTCAGCATGCCAGTCTTCTTCGGTCGCGTCTTGCAGGTCAGGATAATCCGGCAGCAGCGTGCGGGTGGCAGCATCGACATGCAGCGTGATGTGTTGCGCAGCAAAGCGGCGGCCCAGTTCAGGCAGAATCTGGGCGGCGATGCCTTCGGCCACTAACAATGTTTCCATGGTGTTGCAGGTGCCGTAGCGCTGACACTTGGCATTGAAAGCGATGTCCAGCGCCTTGGTGATATCCGCCTTGTCATCTATATAGACGTGGCAGATCCCATCCAGATGCTTGATCATCGGCACCTTGGACTCCTTGATCAGGAGCTCGATCAAGCCCTTGCCGCCACGCGGCACAATCACGTCCACGTATTCCGGCATGGTAATCAGAGCCGAAATGGCGGCGCGGTCTGTGGTGTCGACTACCTGGACACCGTCGGTGGGGAGACCAGCGCCCTGCAGACCTTCCTGCACCAGCAGCGCCAGTGCGCGGTTGCAGCGAATGGCTTCGGAGCCGCCGCGCAAAATAGTGGCGTTGCCGCTCTTGATGCACAGACCCGCAGCATCCGCCGTGACGTTGGGTCGGGCTTCATAAATGATGCCGATCACACCCAAAGGAACCCGCATCTGACCGACCTGAATGCCGCTGGGGCGCGATTTGACATCGGTGATTTCACCGATCGGATCGGGCAGTGCAGCAATCTGCTCCAGCCCTTCGGCCATGGTGGCGATGGTGCTGTCGGACAATGCCAAGCGGTCAAGCAAAGCCGGCGCCAAGCCGTTGGCAAGGGCGGCGGCCAAGTCTTCTTCATTGGCGGCGCGCAGATCGGCAGCATCACGGCGAATGGCGGCGGCAATCAGAGTCAGCGCCTGGTTGCGTGCAGCGGTATCGGCACGAGCCATGTCGCGTGAAGCAGCGCGGGCACGCTGGCCGACCTGGTGCATGTAGTCTTGGATGTTCATATGCGGCACACCTGTGTAGTCAAGGTTGGGTAAAAAGTGAGTGTTGAGCCGACTGGCGAACCTATTGCAGCCTATAGAACGCTGCGTCCGGCTGCGCTTGGTATTGGCATTAGGCCGGGTCAGGTTGCAGGCTCACGTGCGCCCTGGATGTGCAATGCTACGCGCTAGTTGCAGCAGCGCGTCCCAGTCATCGCCGCAGAAGGCAGTGCTCTGCAAGCCTTTGATCATTTTGTCGATCTGCGCCGCTTGTTGCAAGGCAGTGCGCAGTCGGGCCAGACTCAGGCGGCGCAGGGCCGGGGCCATCAATCGTTCGCGTGCGCCCCAGATCCGATTTTCTTTTAACAGCATCCCCAGCGGTCGCCCCTGCTGCAAGCCACTCTGTAGTTTCAGTAGGGCACGAATTTCTTCGGTCACGGCCCACAGTACCAACGGCAGAGCCGCGCCTTCGCCTTTTAAGCCTTCGACCATGCGCACCAAGCGCGCTTCGTCGCCGGCCAGCATGGCTTCGTTGAGCTTGAACACATCATAGCGCGCCACGTTAAGCACCGCGTCCTGGATCTGTTCCGCAGTGAGCAAGCCGGTGGGATACAGCAGACCTAACTTCTGGATTTCCTGATGCGCGGCCAGCAAGTTGCCCTCCACTCGCTCGGTGATGAAGTCGATGCCGCTACGGTCAACCTGCTGGCCTTGCGCTGCCAGGCGAGCACTTATCCATTGCGGCAGGTGCGTCAGTTCCACCAGCGGGATATCGATATACACCGCCGCCTGCTGCAGCGCCGTGACCCAGGCCGATTTCTGGCTGGCCCAGTCGAGTCTGGGCAAGGTAATCAGGGTCAAGGTATCGCCCCCGGCCTGCTGGCGCGCTGCATACTGCTGCAATGCCTGGCCACCTTCGCGCCCGGGTTTGCCACCGGGAATGCGCAGCTCGATCAGAGTGCGGTCGCCAAACAGCGACTGCGTCTGGCTGGCAGTCAGCAGCTCGCCCCACTTGAAGCTGCGTTCCACCGTCAGGACTTCACGCTCGGTAAATCCTTGGGTGCGTGCTGTCAAACGGATATTGTCGGCCGCTTCCAGCGCCAGCAAGTGTTCGTCGCTGGTGATGACATACAGCGGCGCCAGCGGGCGCTGCAAATGGGCATCCAAGGCGTCAAAGCGTAGTTGCATGGCGCTGGCTTAGGGCAGGGCAGGCCCGCTGGGCGGCTGTATACCGTCCAGCACGTTGCCTTCTGACGTTGGCACAGCCACGGCTTCTGCCCCACTGGTCGGGTCAGGTGTAACCGACATTCCGGGCTTGACCGGCAGTGCGGCCAAGCGGCGCAGGATCTGCTGTACCAAGTCGCGCTGCATGTCGCGGTACAGGCTGGCTTCTTCGGTTTCCTTGGCCAGGGCCTGGGATTCATCAAAGCTCAGAGTACGTGTCGCGCTCAGGGTGGTCGGTGCCAGCAGCACCAATTCATTACGGTCACGCACCTGCAGTTCCAGCCGATAGAGCAGAGTGTATTCGCGAATGCGGCCTTGGCTGTTGCGGGTCAGGATATCTTTGTCGCGTGACTCAGCAATCAGGTCAAGAGCCACTTCGGCTTCTGCTGGCGTTGCAGTCACCTTGGTGCCGCCTGCTTTCAGATAGCGCTCCAGCTCGATACCCACTGCAGAAGAATCCGGCAAGTTCAGGTAGATGGACTGAAACGGCAGTTCGGCACTGGCGCCCGAGCCGCGCAAATGAAAGCCGCAGGCCGACAGCAGTGCCACCAGCCCAAGGATCCCGATAATTTGCCAGCTACGCTGCATCCGTTTCTCCTGTTGGTCGCTTTGCCTTAAGCAGCGACGATATTGACCAGTTTGCCTGGCACCACGATCACTTTTCTGACGCCATTGGCCGCGTATTTCTGCACGCTCTCGCTGGCCACGGCAGCGGCTTCAATGGCCGCTTTGTCGGCGTCTTTGGGAACGGTGATGCTGCCGCGCAGTTTGCCGTTGACCTGGATCATCATGGTGATCTCGGCCTGCTCTAGCGCTGCCGGATCAACCTGTGGCCAGGGCGCATCCAGCAATTCGCCTACGGTGGCGGCAAAACCCAGTTGTTGCCACAGCACGTGCGTGATGTGGGGCGCCACCGGATACAGCATGCGCAGGAAGATCGATAGATTTTCGCGCAACACGGCTTGAGAAGCGACCGAGTCGTCCAGCTTGGCGGCTTCTAGCGTATTGAGCATTTTCATGCAGGCCGACACCACCGTGTTGTATTGCAGACGCTGATAGTCATGATCGGCCTGCTGCAAAATACGGTGAACTTCGCGGCGCAAGCTTTGCTGGTTTGCATCCAGTTGGGTGGGCACGCCCTCAGCACTGTTCGCCAGGCGAGAAGCCTGGGCATAGGTCCA
>JBBSSV010000115.1:0-6244 GCA_038241705.1 Burkholderiales bacterium
GTGGTAAACGTTCGATCACTTGCGTATCGCTAGCCGGGATATACGGCGTGCACCATGCGGAAGGCGCAGCACAGCTGAGCAGCAATGCAAGTGCTGAAGTTGTGATGGATGACATGAGTTCCATTAGGCAATAAAAAGGCCATACTCCATACTTGGAGTGCTATCCCGACCATCCAAGAAAAATCGATGATTACTGAGGCATGCTACAGCTACGGAATGCGAAAGCAATGAAAGTGGCCAGCGTGGCCACTTTCATTGCTTTCGGGGCAAACGATCCTCAATAGGATTACTAGCTCAGGGGGAGCGGGGCAGTGTTATTGGGAGTAGTTACCATGATCGAATCAATCGAGCCGGGCTCGGTCGTCTCAGAGGTAGCTGCAATCACTCCGCGTACCGCATCAATAAAGCTGTCCTGCGCGGCGACCGGTTCAGCCTTATTGTCAGCGCCGCTAAAGTCGAATGGCGGCGTGTCATTGTGGTGGCCGCCGCAGCCGACGACCAGCAGTGACAGAGCCAGCGTCGAACCGAGTGCCCACGTCGTTTTTTTGATAGCCATGACGTCTCCTTAGTTGCTGCCAGGCAGCGGCGTGTTCAGATAAGGGAAGGCTGCCTTGAACGTCGTCGCATCCTTGCGCACTCCGTCCGTCAACGCCAAGCCGCCGGCAGGCGCATCACTGGCTTTGCAACCGACGGCCAACGTATCGGCGGGGCCGGTCAACACGCATAGTCCTCCCATGGCGACACGCAGGGACAGATCGACCACATCATCGCCGGGTCGGCGACCATTCGGAAAGCCGGCTTTATCGTCGCCAGCCACACCCAGTGGACTTTGCGCCGCTTGAGCCGTTACCGGAGTCGTGGTATTCAGACGCAACATTTCGCTGGCCTTCACGTTTGCCGGTTGATTCAGGCCTTTGACGCCAGTCAGGAATGCCGCCACCAGATCAGTACGTGGAAAATTGGTGGGCGCCAGCGCGGATGGAAACAGCGTTTGGATTAGCGCCGGCAGCGATGGATTGGTGACGTAATGGGCAAACTGCGTATCGCCGCTCGGTTTGGAGGCATTGAAAATATCCTTGTCGTTCAAGCCGATCACGACCTCATTGACCAATGGCATTCCCAAACGGGATACTTGTGCCCATGGACCGCCCTCTTTCACTGCGTTGTTGTTGCCTGATGACGGGGTCGGATTAATCAAGCGACCCTGGCGCACGCTGGCCGTGGTAAAGCCGCCGATGACAGGTTCCGTGCCATTGGTCAGGCAGGCGATAGGGGCCTCCAGCACGATGGAACTGATGTTCTTGCTCTCAAGATTATTCGTATTGCCATTCTCTGGTCCTAGCGGGTTCAGATTGATCAAGTCAAATATTTGGCCGACCGCAATATAAAACGGCTCTTTACGCTGGCCAACGAAGACGCGGCCATTGCCGCAACCGGGGATTGCGACGTCGTAGATATGCTGGTTGGCGTAAGTTTCATAGCCGGTTGCACTGCCAAAGGATTTGTCGCCAATGTTGTCGACAGGTTTTTCAAACTCTGTAGCACCCCCCGCCACATTGGTAATGGCACTGACAGCACCCACTCTACGATCTCCGCGCACTACGTTGACGGTATAGGTTTCACGCACGTTCAAGGTCGCGGCATTGGTGCCACTCACGACGCCGGAATTAATCAGTGGAATCGGGATCTGCTTGCCACCCACCGTCAGTGCGGCGTTTTGGGAAGTGTTCTTGAATCGAAATTGGAAGGTGAGGTTTTCCTTGCTGCCACCGTCATTGACGACATGAATTTCGTACAGCGCATTGGCATCGTACTGGTAAAAATTGGGGCCGCCCTGAGGATCTTGAAATGGAATGTAATTCGCGATCAGGGTTACGTAGCCATCACGACCTGGCTCATAACTGCGAAACATATAAAAATCGGTGCCGTCGACGCGTGGCTGTCCGCTCAGGAAAGGCGCTTCGCGATGGCTCGATGCCATCGCCGGGAAGCAGGCCGAGACGAAAGTGGCCCCTATGGCGACTGCCATAACTTTTCTTCTTAGGTGTTTTTGCATGGCTTGTTCCAATTATTGATTAGTTGAAGGTAGGCATTGAGAGCCCATATCGTTTTTCTGAAACGCCGTGTCGGCCCTCAGACTGGCTCGATACGTATGGCTTCAAGTAACCATTAGACTAGACGACCTGTTCATGCATTCAACCATCAGCCGTCATTCAGCAAATAAATTGATGGCTGTCAAACTTGCCTCCACTCAACTTAAGAGCACCCAGAAGTAATGGCTTTTGTCGGCACAAGTCAGTGAAAGCGGCCGGCGGCATTTAATTTTAGTCTTGTTCTATTGTCGGAAGCGTCGGCGAACGCGAGTCAGACGCAGTCCGTTGTGTTGCCCAATTCATAGGAATACACGCTTTGCCTGCCCCCAATAGGCCTCTTCAGGTAGAAATGTGCTCACAAATTGTGTTTTGAAAAAACATTCGCTCACAAGTAAATTTGTACTCTTTCCATGCTCCGTAGGCACTACAAAACTCAAAGCATGTCAATTCCGAAGCGGGCTAAAAGAATAGAGAAGATGCCAAACAAAATCACTGTCAAAGCAATGCAAACCCCCAGGGTTGGCCAAAATCCCCAACGTGCTAGCAAAGCAGGAAAAACGAGAAACATGGGCAACGTAGGCAACACATACCAGAAGGTATACCAGGCGTGATTGGAAATTTTCTCCATGGGTTGCTTTTCCACATACAGCCAAATCAGCGTCAAAATTGTGATGAGCGGTAGAGCCGCAACAAAGCCCCCAAGTTTATCGCTGTGCTTGGCGACCTCTGAAACGAGCACCACAACGGCGGCTGTTATGAGGTATTTGGCAATAATCCAAGCCATTTTATTCCTGAAAATTTAACGTTAAATGTCTCGGTGGTTGCCTATCTTCAGCGCTAGGATGCGTAGCGCACCGTCTTCGATGTGAGCAACGATGCGGTAATCACCCACACGGTATTTCCAGAACTCCCCTAGCTTGGAGCCCATGAGAGCTTCAGCCACGCTACGAGGGTCATCCAACTCTGCCATCTGTTCACGCAGAAAAGACTGGATACGCCGCTCCATGTCGTCCATGGCATAAGTCTTTGATCGACCTGCACGCACTCATCTTGTATGGGCTGCGCGCCGGTTAGGGCGCCTCGCTGATGTAGTTTGTATTCTGTATCCAGAGTCAAACCATATTGCTAACCGAATCTCACATAAAGCGTTTTGTTTTTTGGCTTCTTTCGGTTTGCCACTTCTCAGGCATTACCTTGCATGCAGTTGATGGCGTAAGCGATAATGATCGATGGCAAGCGCGAGACTGAACGCAATTTGATCGCACTTGGTGCGGTCAAATACGGGAAAAGGCGGGAAATAGCAGGAATGCAAGTCCTTGTTTTTAAGTCTTAATTCTGTAAAATCTTTAGTTTAAAAGGGGGCCTTGAACGGATTCATAATCCGTTGGTGCCGTGTTCGACTCACGGGAGGCCCACCATATATCATGCCGGACACAAAGCCCGAAACACCCGCTGACCCCGCTACTGCGGTCCCTGCACCCCGTTTCGACGACTTCGGCTTGTCGCCGGAGATCCTGCGCGCTCTGACAGAGCAGGGGTACAGCCATCCTACGCCGATCCAGGCCGAGGCCATTCCGATTGTGTTGCAAGGGCGGGATGTCATGGGTGCGGCCCAGACCGGCACCGGGAAGACGGCCGGTTTTTCGTTGCCCATCATCCAGTTGCTGCTACCTTTTGCCAGCACCAGCGTCTCGCCGGCGCGTCATCCGGTGCGGGCGCTGATTCTGACGCCTACACGCGAATTGGCCGATCAGGTCGCTGAAAACGTTAAAGCTTATTGCCGCCACACCCCACTGCGCTCCACCGTGGTCTTTGGTGGCATGGACATGGCGCCGCAAACCGCAGCCTTGCGCGCTGGCGTGGAAATCGTGGTGGCCACACCTGGCCGCCTGCTGGATCATGTCCAGCAAAAGACAGTGAATCTGTCCCAGGTACAGATGCTGGTCATGGACGAAGCCGACCGCATGCTGGATATGGGCTTTTTGCCGGATCTGCAGCGCATCATCAACCTGTTGCCTAAGCAGCGTCAGAACCTGATGTTTTCGGCCACTTTTTCGTCGGAAATCAAGAAGTTGGCAGCCAGCTTTCTCAATACCCCCGTCACGATTGAAGTTGCCCGCAGCAATGCCACTGCCGAGCGCGTGACGCAACTGCTGTACAAGGTGGACGAAAGCGCTAAGCAGGACGCGGTATCGCATCTGATTCGCAATCGTGCTCTTAAGCAGGTTTTGGTGTTTTCCAACACCAAAATCGGCGCGTCGCGCTTGGCGCGCCAGCTGGAGCGCGAGCAGATCCGTGCGGCCGCCATTCATGGCGACAAGACCCAGACCGAGCGCATGCAGGCGCTGGAAGCCTTCAAGCAGGGCACAGTGGATGTACTGGTGGCCACGGATGTGGCCGCGCGTGGATTGGACATTGCTGAGCTGCCTTGTGTCATCAATTATGACTTGCCCTACAACGCCGAAGATTACATCCACCGTATCGGCCGCACTGGTCGTGCCGGAGCCTCGGGCGACGCGATTTCGCTGTATTCCGACAAAGATGAGCGTTTGCTGGCAGACATCGAAAAGCTGACCAAGCAGAAAATAACTGTGGCCGAATTGCCGGGATTCACCGCCTCCGCCAGAGGGGAGAGCAGCAGCTCCCGCTTGCCGCGGCGTGCAGAGCCAAAGGCCGAAGAACGCTCGTCCGGCCAAAGCGTTGAACGCCCACACCGCGAAGCTTTGGATCGGCGACCCGAGCGTCGCTCTGCTGGCGTGCAAGACGGCAACGCTCGCAAGGGCCAGGGCGATGCGTGGTTCAACAAGCCTTACGAGCCGCAACAAGTCGCGTCTGCTGCACCCGCAGAGCCGATTTCGCCGACTGCCAAGCCTAAAAAGAAAGCAGCACTGTTGGGCGGCTTGCCCAAACCCTGAAAACGCATCGGACTTGACAATCAGACGCTTTAGTTGGCGCTTGGCCCAAACCGGCTAGCCCAGCAAGGCAGCGCCTGACGCCAGAAGGTTTCCAGCGTAGTAGCTGTTACTACATTCAACTTCAAGAACCGGGCTGCCTCCAGTAAGGCCGATAGTGGATGCACGTCGTTCACCGGCGGCGCGCCGGTTTGCTTGGACAACTTTTTGCCGTAGCTATCCTCTACCAACGGTACGTGCAGATAGACTGAAGTCGGTAACTCCAGCAGGCGTTGCAAATAAATCTGCCGTGCAGTCGAGTCCAGCAAGTCATGGCCGCGCACCACATGCGTGACGTCTTCGGCGGCATCGTCCACGACAACCGCCAACTGATAGGCCCAGAAACTATCTGCCCGCCTCAGGACAAAGTCGCCGGCCTCGATCGCCAAGTGCTGGTGGACGGGACCGACCTCCCTGTCTTGGAAACTGATGCATTCACCGATGTCGTCTGTAGCCGGAACACGCAAGCGGCAAGCGCGTGCGGTTTTGCCTGGCGCAAGGCCATGGCGGCAAGTGCCAGGATAAATGCTGGCACTTTCGACGATATCTGAATTGTGGGAGTCTGCAATTTCTCGTCGTGTACAGCTACAGGCGAAAACATAAGGGACGAGCTTGTCGAAAGCGGCCTGATACCGTGCCTGGTGCCGGCTTTGCCAGCTGACCTCTCCATCCCATTGCATGCCACAGGCCTGCAATGTTTGCAGAATGGCCTCTGCCGCGCCCGGCATGGTACGCGCTTCATCCACGTCTTCGATGCGCAGCAGCCACTTCCCCTGATGAGCACGGGCGTCCAGATAGCTAGCCAACGCCGTGACCAGTGAGCCGGCATGCAAGGGCCCGGTCGGAGAAGGAGCAAAGCGGCCAATGTAGGGGGGAACGAACATAGCAGAAGAAAAGGGAAACGTTGCCAGCATACGCA
Source organism: Burkholderiales bacterium (assembly GCA_038241705.1). Lineage (GTDB taxonomy): Bacteria > Pseudomonadota > Gammaproteobacteria > Burkholderiales > Burkholderiaceae_D > JBBSSV01. The sequence goes on from JBBSSV010000115.1 coordinate 5,964, forward strand.
GGCAAAGACAGCGCTAGAAAAGTAAAGATGGTAAATATTGTGCGGCTGCTTGGGATCGGGCGTCAAGGCAGCAGTGAGCATAAAAAACGCCTGGCTGGCGCGCGCCGTTTTTCAAATAGATGTTATGTTGATGCACAGGTCGATCTTTTCAGACCATCTCTTTCATCCAAAAGGAATCTAGCACGCTGGAACATCGGCACAGTACCGAGAGCGGACACGCTCACCAAGGCTGGTTTGAATCCCGGCATAGTTTTTCCTTTGGAAGCTATTACAAACGATAA
>JBBSSV010000116.1:0-6244 GCA_038241705.1 Burkholderiales bacterium
CAGGTGGAATGGCACGAATACGCCATGCAACACTCGGTCTGCATGGAAGAGTTGCAGGACATCAGCGTCTGGTTCAAGCGTGTGTTGGGCTGAGGCGAAACTGCGGCCTCCGGGAGCGGCCGATAGCTGCATAAAAAAAGGGGCGACTTGAAGGTCGTCCCTTTTTTATTGGCTAGTTAGCACCTCGCCGCACATTTTCTATTTGAATACCACCGTCTTGTTACCATTCAACAGGATGCGATGCTCTACAAACCACTTGACCGCCCGCGCCAGTACCACGCACTCGACATCGCGTCCAATGGCAGTCAAGGTATCCGGCCCCATGGCATGGTCGACCCGCTCCACGTCCTGTTCAATGATCGGTCCTTCATCCAGATCGCTGGTGACGAAGTGAGCGGTGGCGCCGATCAATTTCACCCCACGCACGTGGGCCTGGTAATAGGGCTTGGCACCCTTGAAGCTGGGCAGGAAAGAGTGGTGAATGTTAATGGCCCGGCCTTTCAAGGCAGCGCACAAATCGGGCGAGAGAACCTGCATATAGCGCGCCAGCACCACTAAGTCAGTGCGAGTGCTCTGGACGATTTCGAGTAAGCGCTCTTCCTGAGCACGCTTGGCCTCGGCCGAAGCGCCGGCTTGCAGCGGCAGATGATGGAAGGGAATGTTGTAGCTGGCAGCCAGTTGATAGAAGTCGGTGTGATTCGAGACAATGGCCGGAATCTCCACCGGCAGCAAACCGCTGCGATAGCGAAACAGCAAGTCGTTCAGACAGTGGCCGATCTTGGACACCATCAGAATCACGCGTGGCTTGCGATGGGCGTCGTGCAGTTGCCAGGACATGTTCCAGTCCTTGGCTAGCAGAGCGAACTCTTCACGCAGGCCTTGTAACGCCTCTTCACTGGGCGCCGTTTCTTCCGCTGAAAAATGCACGCGCATGAAGAACAGGCGCGACTGCGAATCTCCGAACTGCGCAGAGTCAATGATATTGCAGCCGTGCGTTGTCAGAAAGCCGGAAACGCGGTGGACAATCCCGCGCTGATCCAGGCAGGAAAGAGTAAGGATGTATTCCGGTTGGGTCATGATGAAGGGGAAGTGAGGCCGCCGGTAAGGATGCCCCGGCACAACTGGCATTGCTGCCGGCGAAAGGGCGCTATTGTCGCATGGCATGCCAATCGCACAAAGCTACGGATTTTCGTGTCCAAAGCAAGCTAAGAACGCTTGATACAACGCACCCTGCGCAATCCTAATTTCTTTAGAATTGGGCTTGTTTGCTGCATGCGTACGAGGATCGTCAATGAAGAACAGGAAGCTGCCAGGCGCAGGCTGGATTCTTATCCTTGCGATTTGCTTGGGACTGCTAATCTGGCTGGTACGCGCCATACTGAGGGCCCTCCCCTGAAGGAAAACGACAATTGCCCAGGGAATATTACTCGTCATTGTTCATTGTCAAAATACCATCTTTACAGCTCGTCACACTGGCTGCAGTTTCCCCCCTACCAGAGAGCTGACATGAATAAAGATAAAACCCAGGAAGAGACTCCTGTTGAGCAGCGCCACTACAACCCGGACAACCTGCTGGGCACGCTGATCACGCGCCTTAACCTGAAAAACGATGCCGCCTTGTCGCGAGCGCTGGAAGTGGCGCCTCCTGTTATCAGCAAAATCCGCCATCGCCGCCTACCCGTTGGGGCGTCACTTTTGATTCGGATGCATGAAATTTCGAACCTGAGCATCAGCGAACTGCGCAGCCTGATGGGAGACAGACGCAACAAATTCCGCATCAGCGACAAGCATTTCAAGCCCAAATAACTCTTCGTGTCTTGGCGCTTGCCGCTTTTGCCCGGGACTGCCATGCAGTTGCTCTGCAATCGCATGGTGACTGGCTGCACGCAGTCTCCTTGCGCCTGACGCTAAATCGACTCAACAGACGCCCCAAAACATGTGCCGAACTGCAAGGCGGCTCGCGCGAAGAATATGTTAATTGCAGCCTGTATTCGACTTAGGTCACGTGAGCAGCTAAACTGAGAATCTTTACGCAGACTCTCCATGGCTTCTATTTCCGACGACTTGCCAGCAGTGGCGACCGTGCCTGCTGAGGCCGGTACGCGCCAGTTTTCCGATAAGGCGTTGCGGCGCGAAGTCTCACGCCGCCGCACCTTCGGCATCATCTCCCACCCCGACGCTGGCAAAACCACGCTGACTGAAAAGCTCCTGCTATTTTCAGGCGCGATCCAGCTGGCCGGCACGGTCAAGGGTCGCAAGAGTTCGCGGCACGCCACCTCAGACTGGATGGATATCGAAAAACAACGCGGTATTTCAGTCGCTAGCTCGGTGATGCAGTTTGAATACCGTGACCATGTCATCAACCTGCTGGACACGCCCGGTCACCAGGATTTTTCCGAAGATACCTATCGCGTCCTGACAGCAGTGGATTCGGCTCTGATGGTGATCGATGCCGGCAAGGGTGTGGAAGAACAGACCATCAAGCTGCTGAATGTCTGTCGCATGCGCCACACCCCCATCATCACTTTTATGAACAAGCTGGACCGGGAAACCCGCGATCCGCTCGAATTGCTGGATGAGCTGGAGTCCGTGCTCGGTATTCAGTGCGCGCCGGTCACTTGGCCGATCGGCATGGGCAAATCCTTTCGCGGCGTGTATCACCTGCTGCGTGACGAAATCATGCTGTTTGCGCCCGGCAATGAAAAATCCAGCCAAACCTTTGAAGTGATCAAGGGATTAGACAACCCTCAACTGGCGCAGATGTTCCCCAATGAGATCGAACAGCTAAAGATGGAAGTTGAACTGGTGCATGGCGCCTCCAACCCCTTCGATCTGGAAGCGTTTTTGGCTGGCACCCAGACGCCGGTGTTCTTTGGCTCGGCCATCAACAACTTTGGCGTGCGCGAAATCCTTAACGCCTTGCTCGACTGGGCCCGTCCGCCGGGGCCGCGTGATGCCACAATTCGCGACGTGGCACCGACCGAGTCCAAGTTTTCCGGCTTCGTTTTCAAGATCCAGGCCAACATGGACCCTTCGCATCGCGACCGGATCGCTTTCTTGCGGGTCTGCTCGGGCCACTTCGAGCGTGGCATGAAGATGAAGCACCTGCGCTTGAATCGAGAAATCAAAGTATCGAACGTGGTGACTTTCATGGCATCAAGCCGAGAGCAGGTGGAAGAAGCCTATGCGGGCGACATCATCGGCCTGCCCAACCACGGCAACATGCAGATTGGTGACAGTTTTTCCGAAGGCGAAGCCCTGCAGTTCACGGGCATTCCCTACTTTGCGCCAGACTTCTTTCGGGTGGTGCGTATCCGCAATCCCCTGAAGATCAAACAGTTGCATAAGGGCTTGCAACAGCTGGGTGAGGAAGGAGCGGTGCAGGTCTTCAAGCCAGTTCACAGCGCCGACTTGATCCTGGGGGCCGTGGGCGTGCTGCAGTTTGAAGTCGTCGCCAGCCGCTTGCTGAACGAGTACGGCGTCGATGCTATCTTCGAAGGCACCAGTATCAGTAGCGCCCGCTGGATTTCATGCAGCGACAAAAAAATGCTGTCGGATTTCGAAGATTCCTCGGCTGGACACCATATTGCCTACGATGCCGGCGACAACATGGCTTACCTGGCGACCTCGGGGGTGAACCTGCGGCTCACGGAAGAGCGTTGGCCGCAGATCATCTTTCACGCTACGCGAGAGCACTCCGCCAAGCTGGAGTGAGGTAGTGCGTTGTACCTGTCATGCAGTCTGAAACCTGCGGTTAGGCGCCTGGCTCAGGCACCAACCCAGGGCAGGCCTGCAAAGCACCAGCCATTGCGCTTCTTGCGGTGGCCGCTCTCGTCCTTTTCTCCTTCAAATCCTTCCAGGATGTCAAAGCAGTGGGCATAGCCGGCCTCGGTGGCCTTCTGAGCGGCGTTGCGCGAGCGCACGCCGGAGCGGCACAGGAATAACAGCACATCCTGCTTGCCGGCCACTTGCTCCAACTGCTCCAGAAAGTCTGGGTTGGGTGTGCCATCGGGATACAACATCCACTCGATGGCCTGATGCTGGGATTCAGGGATCTGCACACGTCCGACCCAGTCACGCTCGGCGTTGGTGCGGACATCCACCAAACTGGCTTCGGGGCAGGCCTGTAGCAATGCCAGCGTTTCTTCGGGCATGAGCGCACCAGCGTATGGCATCTGCCCGCTTTCTCCGCGCTGGCGGGCGGCTTCCAGTATGCGTGCGACGTCATCGTTCGGCATGATTGACTCTCCTACTGGTCTGTTTGAATGAAGCCAAGCATACCGCTAAGCTTGCAAAACGTGAGCGTGGGCGACAAAAAAACCGAGGTTTCCTCAAAAAAGCTCTATGATGATGCGCTTGTGTGAAACGAAAACATCTTGCTGAGATACCTGTAAAACATCTGGTGTCGCAGGGAGTTTTGAAGGCGCAAGCTCGCCTGCCCCGCTTATCATCATTATTTGCTCACTTTGGAGAGTTGCATGGCACGGACGGCCGCAGAGGTCTTAAAAATGGCGAAAGAAAATGACGTCAGGTTTGTGGACCTGCGCTTCGCGGATACCCGCGGCAAAGAGCAGCACGTCACCATTCCAATTTCACATTTCGACATGGATAAATTCGAATCTGGCCACGACTTCGACGGCTCGTCGATGGCAGGCTGGAAAGGCATCGAAGCCTCTGACATGACGCTGATGCCGGATCCGAACACCGCCAACATCGACCCTTTCATGGAAGAGACCACGCTTTTCATGCAATGCGATGTGGTCGAGCCGTCAGACGGCAAGGGCTATGACCGCGATCCACGCTCTATCGCCAGACGTGCCGAAGCCTATCTCAAGTCGTCAGGCATGGGCGATGTCGCTTACTTTGGACCCGAGCCGGAGTTCTTCATCTTCGACAGCGTCCAATGGAAAGTCGACATGTCGGGCAGCTTCCTGAAGATCAATTGCGCTGAGGCCTCTTGGAGTTCGGGCGACACAATTGAAGGCGGCAACACCGGTCATCGGCCGGCCGTTAAGGGTGGTTACTTTCCGGTACCACCCGTCGACAGTTCGCACGACATGCGCTCGGAAATCGCCATGATTCTGGAAACCATGGGCATTCCGGTGGAAGTGCATCACCACGAAGTCGGGGGCGCGGGCCAGAACGAACTCGGCACCCGTTTTTCGACCCTGGTCGAGCGCGCCGACTGGACCCAGAACATGAAGTACGTGATCTGGAACGTGGCTCATACCTACGGCAAGACCGCGACATTCATGCCAAAGCCGATCGTGGGCGACGCTGGCTCGGGCATGCACGTGCACCAGTCGGTATGGAAGGGGGGCAAGAACCTGTTCGCTGGCGACGGCTATGCCGGCCTGTCGGACTTCGCGCTGTACTACATTGGCGGTCTGATCCATCATGCCCGTGCCCTGAACGCTATCACCAATCCCGGCACCAACTCTTACAAGCGGTTGGTGCCCGGCTTTGAAGCCCCGGTCAAGCTGGCCTATTCGGCCCGCAACCGTTCGGCCTCGATCCGCATCCCGCATGTGGCCAACCCCAAGGGACGTCGGGTCGAAGCGCGTTTTCCCGACCCACTGGCTAACCCTTACTTGTGCTTTGCGGCGCTGCTGATGGCTGGACTGGATGGTGTGGAAAACAAGATCCATCCGGGCGAGCCCGCCACCAAGGACTTGTATCATCTGCCCCCGGAAGAGGATGCCAAGATTCCTACCGTCTGCACTTCCCTCAGTCAGGCGCTAGAATGCTTGGATCAGGACCGCGAATTCCTGACCCGGGGCGGCGTCTTCAGTGACAGCATGATTGATGCTTACATCGAACTCAAAATGCAGGAAGTGCAGCGCCTGCGAATGACTACGCATCCGCTGGAGTTCGAGATGTACTATTCGCTGTAACCGACAAGTTGGGCCGTGAATGGGCAGGTCACTATCCATTTCATCCGGGAACGTCGCAGCTCTTGCTGCCCGGTTCCCGCCCCCTGTTGCATCTGACTTCTTCGCAACAAAATGAGGCCTTGGCCGCACAAGAGATACGATAAGTTTGTGCCGTCTTGCTTCCAATCCTAAACTGACCTTCCTTCGCAAAAGTTGCATGGAAGAAATTATATGAAAAAAACCTGTGTCGCTCTGTTGCTGGCATGTGGCTTGCTACCCATGGCGTTCGCCCAAAGTGAAGTGTTCCTTTGCGTGGATGGCCAAGGCAACAAAGAGTATCGCAATACCGGTTCGACCAAGGGGTGCAAACA
>JBBSSV010000117.1:0-6238 GCA_038241705.1 Burkholderiales bacterium
CATTGTACGGAGCAGTTCGAATAGAGACTATGGCCGCAGGCGGAAGTAATTGTAGGATAACGACTACCCTAAGCTGCCTCTCTGCATGTGTGGGCACCACGCATGCGACCTTGAATGACCATAGACCATATGAAAACCAATCTTTCTTTTGTACCGCGCTACGTCCTGATCCTGTTTGTGGTCTGTCTGGTTACTTTGGCTAGCACAGCTTTTACCAATTATCAGAATCTGGAAAAGGTCAAGGCACATAACCATGGCATTGAAAACAGTTGGGGGATTGCCAATCATTTAAAGACCTTAAATCTTTTGATCCTTGAGGCTGAATCGAGCCTGCGCGGATATTATCTTTCGGGTAATCCCGCTTTTCTCAGTTTTTGGGGCCCACTGAGAGAAAAGGTGGCAGAGGAATTCAAACAGTTGGATCTGCTACTTGGCGGTAATCCGGTTCAATCCCAGAATCTGGCCCAACTGAAAGAGCTTTTCCAGCGCAAGTTGATAGGTTTCCAAGAAACCAACCTTGTATACGACACCGGCGGACTGGAAGCGGTGGCGCAAACTACCCGTTCCGGCAATGGCATGGAAATCATGGATGAAGTGCGGGTACTGAACATCATCATGGAAAAAGAAGAGCAACAATCCTTGCTGTCACAGCGCGAACATTTTTACAGTGAGTATCAGCGCGCGCTCTGGATAGGTATGGGCACCACTGGTCTAGCGATATTGATACTGGTTCTTTTTTTCCAATTGATTCGCACCGGCTTCGTGCGTCAGCGCACCATCGAGGAACGGTTGCAAAAGACCAACGACAATCTGGAGCACACGGTCATAACACGTACCACCCAATTATCGGAACTGTCGCGACACTTGTTGCGCGTCTCAGAAGAAGAAAAGGCCCGTCTTGCGCGCGAACTGCATGATGAAATGGGATCCAGCCTGACTGCCATTAGCATGGGCTTGTCCAATGTAATTGACCGCATCAAGGACAGCGACCCTCTTTCGGCCGCCCAACTGAGTCGCGCCAAGCAGGGTTTACTGGAAACTGTGGATCTCAAGCGACGCATCATCGAAGATCTGCGTCCCAGCCTGCTCGACATCCTGGGCTTGCCCACCTCGATTCAAAGCCATGCCGAAAAAATCGCTGGCCTAGCGCAATGGAAACTGGAAACCGACATCGACGAAGAAATAGATAACCTAGACCCTTCTTCTGCCATTGCACTTTTTCGCATTGTCCAGGAAGCATTGAATAACGCGGTCAAATACGCTCAAGCCAGCAAGGTCAAGATCACTTTGATAAAGGAAGGTCAGGGAATACGTTTAATTGTTGCAGATAATGGGATCGGAATTACAGACGATGACTCCAAAAAACCCAGCAGCTATGGCTTGCTGGGGGTGCGGGAACGCGCTTCTTTATCTGGCGGCACAATGAGACTGGGAAAAGGGCTAGATCATCGTGGGACAGCCATCAATGTCTTTATGCCGGTTAAAAAAATTGATATTCCTGAATTCTCATGAGATGGAGCTGTTCATTTCCGATGATTTTCAAAGACGCTTTTTATAGAAAAAAGTCAGCAGGAAATTTTCATTTACCTGCTGACAAAACCATCAGAGCTAGACACCAAACACACTTCGCGAACTACTACAACCAACCTGCAACCACAAGAATTTCAAATTTTTAAATTCCTCGGCCAGAAATGATCTTCACCAAGAACAGAACGACTGCAATTACCAAAAGCACATGGATGAAGCCGCCAATTGTATAAGAGGTAACCAGGCCTAACAGCCAGAGAACCAGAAGTACTACAGCAATGGTATAGAGCATAAAATAGTCCTTTCGCTTTTTTCCACTTAAAATTTAGGAGGAGTTTTTGCATTCAACGCAATCGCTGAACGCATTAGATATGTTTTATTTGCGGCGACCGCTTTCATTTCCAATCACACCACCGACAGCAGCGCCGCCGACGGTACCTAAAGCACTGCCGCTGGTCAGAACAGCGCCACCAACAGCGCCAACACCTGCTCCAACGGCAGTACTTTTATCTTGATGGGACATGCCAGAACAACCTGCCAGCATTAAAGCCCCTGCAAAGGTCGCGGTCAGCAAGGAAAGATTTGATCGTCTCATCTCCTTTCTCCTTTACAAATAAAGATGCGTCTGCCACAAAGTTACATCCATTGCAATCCCGACAATAACTTGTGCTGTGGCATACGTAAGTCTCTTAAAGGTTATTTGGTCTGAATGTCGTTCTTGACGTCCTTAACACCCTTGATAGAGCGAGTTAAGGTTTCAGCACGTTTAATATCTGCAGAGTCGGCCACAAAACCGCTCAGTTGCACTTCGCCTTTGAAGGTTTCGACATTAATTTCTCGTGCTTTCAAACTTTCTTCTTTAGCCAGCGAAGCCTTGACCTTGCCTGTGATCCAAGTATCGTCAACATACTCGCCCGTGCTCTCTTGGGTGGATGTACCTGCACAACCAACCAGGGCAGCCATCATCAGGGCAGCAAATAGAAAACTGAGCTTTTTGAACATATTCATGTGTAATTCTCCTTGTTGCGGACTAGCCGCGTTGCATTCTTCAACCTAATAGCCCGCAAGTACGGGCCGTTACAGCCCCTAATTTACTTGTCGTACTTATTTTTTGCTGCGTCTTGGCAGGCATCCTTCTGGTCACCTGACAAGGCATCGCATTTTTCTTTTGCAACCTTGTAGTCAGCTTCCATTTTGTCCTCTTCTGCACCGTCGCGAGCTTCGGCGGCATCAACACGTTTTTCTGCAATTTCCTTGTTTTTCTCAGCGTCAGCGTGCGTCTTTTCCTTTTCAGCCTTGGCTTCTTTGACACACACGTCTTTGGCGTTACCGTCCAAATCGTCGCACTTTTCCTTAGCCAAGTCATACTCGGCATCTGCGACATCCTTCAGGGCCTTGGAATTAGCCTTTACCGTCCCTTCATGTTGCGCTTTGGCTTCTGCCGTACTACGAGTTTGCTCCAGCTTGGCTTCCTTCTTACACACATCCTGTGCGTTATCTTTCAGGTCCTTGCAATTGTCCTTGGCGGTCTTATATTGAGCATCTGCACGATCGACGATGACGTCGTATTGCGCTTTGTCACCCTTGTCGGCGGCGAAACTCAGAGGCGCGTACATTGCGCTAGCGGCCAGAGAGATAATCAGGCCGGTAAATAATTTATTCATTTCTTCCCTTTTTTTGATCTTGAAAAATGCTTGCATCACGCCTGAGCGTGATGCATTAGCAGTGATGGCACTTAGCCTTTGTCATCACGTTGCCGTGCAGCAAAGTCATCAATCTGTTTGTCAGCTTCGTCCTTGGTAATGCCGTAGGACTCCTGAATTTTTCCAGATAGCTGATCACGCTTCCCAGCGACCACATCCAAGGAATCGTCGGTCAGTTCGCCCCATTGTTCTTTGGCTTTACCTTTGAATTGTTTCCAATTACCTTCAATAGTGTCCCAGTTCATAGCAAACTCCTTCGGTTCATTAATAATTTGGTGAATTGAAGCTGCAAGTTCACACAAAAAATGTTAAAAAATAAATGCGTCTCGCAACCTCAAGAAAAACAAAGAAAATTTCTTTGCCGTATCCAGTGATTGCACTTTAGCATTGGCATTAAGGAAATATTATCGGACGGCGGCTTAATTGTGTGTAGGACAACGTGCAATGCAAACGAGAAACGCCAGATAAATACGGCATAAAACAGCAAAACAGATTTCGCTTAAATATATTTTTTTATCGAATCCACCCAGCCAGAATTTTCCAGGTACGCAGCAAGACCGTTGGAAAATAGGCTATAAACGGTTATGGATGGCGGTGGCAGCAATGGCGGCGTGACCAGTTGCCACAGCGATTTGGTCAAGCCCACTCACCACGTCGCCTGCGGCGTACAGGCCCGAGACGGATGTCTGCAAATGGGCGTCCACCAAAAGATTGCCATTTTTATCATCTTGGGCCCCCAAGGCTTGTGCCAGTGCCGAATGCACCTGAACACCCAGCATCGAATACACCGTATCAAAATCATGTATCTGGGTATCCTGCAGGCAATGTACGACGATATTTTTGTCAGTCCGATGGATTCGAACAATCGGGCCTCGCACCAGCTTGATGCCTTGCTCCGCCAAAGTTTGACGCTGGATGTCGCTCAAGTGCAAGTCTTCATCAAGCGTGATAATGGTCAAGTCATCGGTGAAATGCCGGATGAAAAGTGCTTCCTTGAAGCATTTTTCGCCTTGGCCGATGACGGCCACGCGCTTGCCTGCGGCTTCGTAACCATCACAAATAGGGCAATAGCGCACCAGCCCATCCGCGATAGCTTGGCGAATGGCCGGTATCTGTGGCTCGATATCCTTTAAACCAGTCGCCAGCAAGACCATTCGTGAGCGTAGGTTGCCTTGGCTGCAGTGACTCAAGAAGTTCCCATCCTCCTGCTTTTCCACCCGCTCCACCGCGTCGTGAATGACGTGCACGCCAAAGTGTCCGGCCTGTTCGCGCAGGCGCTGCAGCAACTCAGTGCCGGAAATACCCTCAGGGAAGCCCGGATAGTTGTACGAGAGAGGAATGAGTGCTGCGCGACTGTTGCCGGCATCGATCAGACGCACGCTGCGCCGAAAACGCGCCAGATAAATTGCTGCGCTTAAGCCTGCCGGGCCAGCGCCGATGATGACGCAGTCGACGTTCTCAAAAGTATCTTTCATGGTGCTTTCGAAACGTAAAAGGCACTCAAGGGGCGTCAACCGAGCACCATTAGCGCCTGGCCTTTTGGCCCTGCACCAAGCGCAACCAGAGCTCCCCGCTTTGTGCAGGAAGACAATTCAGATAAGTGCGATGTCCTTAAGCTTCCAAGCGCGAAGACAGGGTGATACGCGCATTGAGAAGCTTGGAAATAGGACAATTCTCCTTGGCAGTGTTAGCTGCCTGATCAAACGCCTGTTGGTCTGCGCCGGGAATCCGTGCGACCAAAGCAAGATGGATGGTGGGAATCTCAAAACCACCCGGCACCTTCTCTAGAGTAACGGTAGCGGTCGTCTCTAAGGATTCTGCCGTCATGCCAGCCTTACCGAGTTCACCGGATAACGCCATCGTAAAGCAGCCGGCATGGGCGGCTCCGATCAGTTCTTCCGGATTGGTCCCAGGAGCGCCTTCAAAGCGAGTATTGAAGCCATAAGGCGATTCCTTCAGCGCGCCGCTTTCCGTGGACAACTTGCCCTTGCCCTCCTTGATACCACCGCTCCAGATTGCTGATGCTGTTTTTTCCATAATAATGCCTCCTGTGCAAGAGTGAGCTTATAGCCTTGCATGTTTTGGCGGCAAACATCGTGACTTACATCATGGCCACGTCTGGGCGACCTCGTTAGCGGACTTGCAGACTGACATCTGGGCGCAATCGTAAAAAGCTGGCGAAACGGGGCAAACCGCTCGGGTGCAAGCCGCGATAACGGTAGGTGACCCAGCTTCCTAATGCTGGTGGCGCGTCGCGCTGAGCGTCGGAAAACCCCGTCCCCAGTCGGAAGCGCAGTCCATCTGGCGTTTCCACCAGCAGAGCTCCCAGTCGTCCTTGATGCCTGCCCTTACCGGGCAAATGATTGACAACGCGGGCTTCGGCATCGTCATGAGTTTTCAGCTTGAGCAGATCATCACTACGTTCCGCGCGGTAGAAAGAGCTGCCGCGATGCAGCATCAACCCTTCCCCGCCGGTAGCTACGGTCTTTTCCAGCATTTCACGCAAGGCTCGATGGCTGCTCACCTTGATTTGGGGAACAGGCTGGACCCAAGGCAGGTTCAGGCGGCTAAGTGCAGTCTTTAGCACAGGCAATCGCTGTGAAAACGTACCCGGATGGGCGGGCAAATCGAACACCATGAACCGCAATCGCCGCCAGGCAGGATCTTCTGGCAAGTGACGCCGTGCCGTGGAGATCGTCTCGTTAAAGTTACCCTGCCCGGCCCAGAGTTCACCATCCAACGCTAACTCAGGCCAGCCTGCCGTGAACCAGGCGGGGGCCCGGATCACTTCGCCACCGCGGGTCCACAAGGTCTTGCCATCCCAATACGCCCGCATGCCATCATATTTTTCACTAACCCAATAGTCCTTGAGACTGATGCGAGGATGATAGGACTTGGCCAACGTCAGAGCCGGTGCTGTACCGGACTTTGCTAGGACAGGGAGCACCAAGGAAGCCAGTACTACAGCGAAAAGGAGGCGCAAACAAACAATGGGCAAGCGCATGGCA
>JBBSSV010000118.1:0-6211 GCA_038241705.1 Burkholderiales bacterium
AGGCATTGAGGCTGCTGTGGCTGACTCGCTGCAGATAATGCTGGGCGATTTCTGTGGCGCTCAATTGGCGTGACTGCAACAGATGCGAGAGCTGTTTTAAGGTATGAGTGTGCATGGGCGAAAGGAAACGAAAGCTCCGCGGAAAAGCCCGGCAAGGCCGGACACATAATCAGTAAAAGACAGGGCGTGCTGTCAGGGCAACGGCGAGTTCGAGGCTATTCGATCACCCGCGGCACCAAATACAGCCCATCCAGCACTGCGGGGGCCGACGCCTGGTAGTCGTCGCGGCGCTCGGGCTCGGTGGCTACGTCAGGGCGCAGGCGCAGGGCCAAGTCTTCCTGGAACAGGGCAATCGGCTGGGCCAGCGGCTCGACGCCAGTGGTATCGACCGCTTTCATCTGTTCGACCAGGCCAAAAATATTGTTGAGCTGGTCTAGGGTAGCAGTCGCCTGCGCCTCATCCAGGTCAATCAAGGCCAAGGTAGCCAGACGGTGAACATCGGACAAAACTAGAGACATGGTGAATGCATGCGTCGGGCGCATGTGGGCAAGAGGTTTTTAAGTCGGCAAGGAATGTAATGACAGGAAATACACACTTATTGCAAACGCGCGAATTCCAAGGGAAAAGGCGCTGGTTTTTGGTGTTTCCACAGGCCAAAGTCGCATAAATTATAAGGTAGAATGCTGAGCTCAGGACGGCTGGTGCCCCCTCGGTAGCTGGCAAATTTAACCACAAAGAAGCTTCGCGCACATGGGTTGCGCATCAGGACAAACATGTTTGGATTCTTACGCAGCTACTTTTCCAATGATCTGGCAATTGACTTGGGCACGGCCAATACCCTGATCTACGGGCGCAATCTCGGCATCATGCTGAACGAGCCTTCGGTAGTGGCCATCCGCCAGCAAGGCGGCCCCAGCGGCAAGAAGACCATCATGGCTGTGGGTAAGGAAGCCAAGCAGATGTTGGGCAAAGTACCAGGCAACATCGAAGCCATTCGTCCCATGAAGGATGGCGTGATCGCCGACTTCACCGTCACCGAGCAGATGCTCAAGCAGTTCATCCGCATGGTGCATGACACCAAGCTGTTCCGGCCCTCGCCGCGCATCATCATCTGCGTTCCCTGCGGCTCGACCCAGGTTGAGCGCCGTGCCATCCGCGAAGCAGCGCTGGGCGCCGGCGCTTCCCAAGTTTTCCTGATCGAGGAACCCATGGCGGCAGCCATCGGTGCCGGCCTACCGGTGTCCGAGGCCACCGGCTCCATGGTGGTCGATATCGGCGGAGGCACCACCGAAGTCGGCATCATTTCCTTAGGTGGCATGGTCTACAAGGGATCGATCCGGGTCGGTGGCGACAAGTTCGACGAGTCCATCATCAACTACATCCGACGTAACTACGGCATGTTGATAGGTGAGCAGACGGCTGAAATGATCAAAAATCAGATCGGTTCGGCTTTTCCCGGGGCCGAAGTCAAGGAAATGGAAGTCAAGGGCCGCAACTTGTCTGAAGGCATTCCGCGTTCCTTCACCATTTCTTCCAATGAAATCCTGGAAGCCCTGACCGAGCCGCTCAACAACATTGTCTCCGCCGTCAAGAATGCGCTGGAACAGACCCCGCCCGAACTCGGTGCTGACATTGCCGAAAAGGGCATGATGCTGACTGGCGGTGGTGCCTTGCTGTCCGATCTGGATCGATTGCTGGCCGAGGAAACCGGCTTGCCGGTATTGCTGGCAGAAGACCCATTGACCTGCGTAGTGCGCGGCTCGGGCATGGCGCTGGAGCGCATGGACAAGCTCGGCTCCATTTTTTCCTACGAATAGCCTGATGAACCGTTGCCACAAGCTGGTAGCGGCTGCCTTTTTCTGTGAACCTCTGTGATGCCAGACTTGCTGCCCCTGCCGAATGCGGCTGACCTCTTTCTGCCTGCGCTTGCTGTTTCTGCCAGCGGCACGCCGCAAGCCTGATTTGCGTTGATGCAATACAGCCCGCCGCCCCTGTTCAAGCAAGGTGCTTCGGCACGGGCCAAGGTTGTGGTGTTTTCCTGTCTGGCCATTGCCCTGCTGCTGACTGACGGCCGCTTTCAGACCCTGTCCACCGTCCGCCAGGCGATCGGTACAGTGCTGCTACCGCTGCAGACCCTGGCACTGGCCCCGCGCGATACGCTGTACGCCGTAGGGGGCTATTTTTCTTCCCTGAACCAATTGCAGAAAGAGAACGAGCAGCTGCGGCAGCAGCAGGTCGTCAGCGGCCTGGTCCTGCAACAAGGTCGCTATCTGGAAGCGGAAAACGCCTGGTTGCGCCAGCTGCTGGGTGCCAGTCAGCAGATGCCGGTGCCGTCGGTACTGGGCCAAGTGCTGTATGACACCCGCGACGCATTCGAGCGCAAGCTGGTGCTGGACCGGGGCCAGCAGCATGGCGTGCGCCGGGGGCAGCCCGTGATTGACGACCAAGGCGTGATCGGCCAGATCAGCCGGGTCTTCCCGTTTACCTCCGAAGTGACACTCTTGACTGATAAAAACCAGGCGATTGCGGTCCAGGTCTTGCGCAGCGGAGTGCGCAGCGTTATCTATGGCCGGGGCCAGCCTGACGTGCTGGATCTGCGCTTCGTGACCACCAATGCTGACATTCGAAGGGGCGATGTGCTGATGACCTCCGGCATCGACGGTGTGTATCCGGGTGGCTTGGCCGTAGCCATGGTGACCGAAATCGAGCTGAAAAGCGGCGACAGCTTTGCTCAGATCACGTGCCGGCCCGTGGCTGGCATTAGCCGTCACCAGCAATTGCTGATTCTCTTGATGGCACCACCACCACCGCTGGAACAGGAAGACGTGACCGCTCTTGAAGAGATACCAAAGAAGGACGGTGCCGACAAAGCCGGAATAGAGCTTGAGGCCAAGCTAGCTGCATCCTCTGCAACCAAACCCTCATCGGCTTCCCCTGTAACGCGTAACCCCGCGCCTAAGCCCGCCGCTGCCCCGGCCAAGCCGACAGCCGCAAGTGCCCAGAGCGCCAAGCCATGAGTCGTCCGCACTACATTCTGCTGCCGGCCAGCCCCTGGTTCATCTGGCTCAGCCTGGCCTTGGCCTTTATGCTCAATCTGCTGCCGTGGGGTGGCTGGACGAGCGTGCCCGACTTTGTCGCACTGGTGCTGATCTTCTGGAGCGTGCATCAGCCGCGCACCATCGGCATCGGCGTTGCTTTTTTTATGGGCCTTCTGGTGGATGTGCACAATGCCGCGCTACTGGGGGAAAACGCCTTGGCTTATACCCTGCTGTGCTATTTCTCCATCATGATTCATCGACGGGTGCTGTGGTTCCGCCCCTTGACCCAAGCCCTGCACGTTTTCATGCTGCTGTTGGTGATGCAGGCGGTGCAACTGATGGTTCAGCTGATCGTCAGCGCCAAGTTGCCGGACTGGGCCTATTTCTCTCAGAGCCTGGTCTCGGCCGCGCTGTGGCCGTTGGTGACCTGGCTGCTGCTCGCGCCCCAACGCCGGGCCGTCAACCGCGACGAGAATCGTCCGCTGTGATGCCAGGAACCGTTTTTATCGTTCTCTTGCCGCCGTTGTCTGCCACGTCCAGAGCGACGCGGCCAGGATGCTTGTTATGAATGAACTCAAAAACACTGAACGCGAACTGCATCTGTTTCGCCTGCGCCTGTCCGTTGTCGGGCTGGTGGTGTTTCTGTGCCTGAGCTTGTTGGGGGCGCGTTTTTTCTGGCTACAGGGCTATAAGTACAAGCAGTACGCTGCCCAGGCTGAGGACAACCGGATTTCGGTGGTACCGGTGGTGCCCAACCGTGGTCTGATTGTGGACCGCAATGGTGTGGTGCTGGCGCGCAATTACGCAGCCTACACCCTGGAAATCACGCCTTCCAAGATTCAAGGCGAACTAGACGACCTAGTCGAGGAACTGGGCACGATTGTCGAAATCACCGACTGGGACCAACGCCGCTTTCGCCGCTTGCGTGAAGAAACCCGCAACTTTGAAAGCGTGCCATTGCGCACCCGCCTGAGTGACGAGGAAGTCGCACGCTTTACTGCCCAGCGCTATCGCTTTCCCGGGGTCGAAGTCCAGGCGCGGCTGTTTCGCCAGTATCCCTTCGAGGCCACGGCTTCGCACCTGATCGGCTATATCGGCCGCATCAACCAGCGCGAGCTCGACCGGCTGGACGAGTCGGATGAACGCGCCAACTACAAAGGCACCGACCACATCGGCAAAGAGGGCGTCGAAAGAAGTTACGAAAAAGCCCTGCACGGTACTACCGGCCACGAGGAAGTCGAAATCACGGCCGGCGGACGGGCGATCCGCTCTCTGTCGCGCACTCCAGCCACGCCGGGTGACAACCTGATCCTGTCGATTGATATCGAACTGCAAAAAATCATCGAGGAAGCCTTCGGCGACCGGCGCGGGGCACTGGTGGCGATTGAGCCCACCACGGGCGACGTCCTGGCCTATGTCTCGATGCCGACCTTTGATCCCAACCTGTTTGTCGAAGGCATCGACCATCAAAACTGGGATGCGCTCAATACTTCGATCGACCGGCCCCTACTCAACCGGCCGCTGCTCGGCACTTATCCGCCGGGCTCGACCTACAAGCCTTTCATGGCGCTGGCAGCGCTGGAACTGGGCAAGCGCAAGGCCAGCGACAGCATCGTCGACCCTGGCTATTTTTATCTGGGCAAACATAGGTTCCGCGACGATAAGCCCGGCGGTCACGGTCGGGTGGACATGTACAAATCCATCGTCCAGTCCTGCAACACCTATTACTACACTCTGGCCAACGATCTGCACGTGGACGCCATCCACGACTTCATGGCGCCTTTTGGTTTTGGGCAGTTGACCGGCATCGACCTGGTGAATGAACGCAGTGGTCTGTTGCCGTCGACCGAATGGAAGCGCCAGGCCTTCAAGCGCCCCGAACAACAGCGCTGGTATGCCGGCGAAACCATTTCCTTGGGTATCGGCCAGGGCTACAACTCGTTTACCCCATTGCAGTTGGCCCATGCCGTGGCCAACTTGGCCAACAATGGTGTGGTCATGAAACCGCATCTGGTCAAGATTCTGGAAGACGGTGCCACCAAGCAGCGCACCATGACGGTCTCAAAGGAAAGCTATCGCATTCCCTTGCAGCAAAAGAACATCGATATCATCAAGAACGCTATGGCTGGCGTGCCAGTGCAAGGCACCGCGTCGCGGGTATTTGCCAAGGCGGAATACGAATCGGCCGGCAAGACTGGCACCTCCCAAACCATCGGTATTGCCAAGAATGCCAAGTATGACGCCAAGAAGCTGGCCGAACATCACCGCGACCACTCTTTGTACGTGGCTTTTGCCCCGGTGGAGCAGCCGCGCATTGCTCTGGCTGTGATCGTCGAAAACGCTGGCTTCGGTTCGGCTGCGGCTGCGCCGATTGCCAAGATTGCGCTGGATTATTATCTGCTCGGCAAAAAACCTGCCTCGCCCTCTAACTCGGAGCCGCCCCGTCCGTGAATGCCCTGCCTTTGAACGCCCGGCCCAGTACCTGGGCTCTGCTGCGGCGCTATGTCTTTGTCTTCGATCTGCAGCTATTGCTGATCGTGGCGCTGATTATGGCAGCGGGACTGGTGGCCGTGTATTCCGCCGGCATCGACTTTCCCGGGCGGGCCGAAGACCATGTGCGCAACATCCTGATCGCTTTTGCAATGATCTGGGGCGTGACGCTGATTCCACCACAAACCCTGATGCGCTTCGCCGTGCCGCTGTATGTGCTAGGAGTGGGACTGCTGATTGCCGTGGCACTGTTTGGCGTCACGAAAAATGGGGCGCGCCGCTGGATCGATATTGGCGTGGTGCTGCAGCCCTCGGAAATCATGAAAATTGCCTTGCCATTGATGCTGGCGGCCTTTTTCCAGCG
Organism: Burkholderiales bacterium; assembly: GCA_038241705.1. Lineage (GTDB taxonomy): Bacteria > Pseudomonadota > Gammaproteobacteria > Burkholderiales > Burkholderiaceae_D > JBBSSV01. The sequence continues at coordinate 5,893 of JBBSSV010000118.1, forward strand.
GCGCGAAGGCGTGCTCAGCTGGCAGGAATTCGTGGTGGCTGCGGTGTTGCTGCTGATTCCGGTGAGTTTGATCGTGCGCCAGCCGGATCTGGGCACCTCGCTACTGGTGCTGGCCTCGGGGTTCTATGTGATTTTTCTGGCTGGGCTGTCCTGGAAAGTCATCTTTGGGGGGCTGCTGGCCGGCGCTGCCAGTCTGCCGCTGGCGTGGAGTGTGTTGCACGACTATCAGCGCCACCGCGTGATGACCCTGATCGACCCTATGTCCGATCCGCTGGGCAAGGGCTTCCATATCATTCAGTCAACCATTGCCATTGGCTCG
>JBBSSV010000119.1:0-6120 GCA_038241705.1 Burkholderiales bacterium
GCGTTTGCCCAGCAGCGGGTAGAGCGCCGCACGGATCGACAGGGGCATGTCCCAGCGGTAGGCAAAGTACCCCATCGCCATGCCGAGCAGCGCATACACCGACCAGCCGGCGATACCGTAATGAAACATCGTCCAAACGACTGCATCTTGCATCGCAGCGGCTGAGCCACCCTCGCCGGACGGTGGATATAGGTATTGCACGATGGGGCCTGTGACCGAGAAAAACAGCATGTCAATCCCGACACCTGCGGCAAACAGCATCGCCACCCAGGTCGCCAGTTTGTACTGCGGGCGCGAGTGGTCGGGGCCGAGTCGTACATCGCCTTCCTTGGAAAATGCCACCCAGAGCACGAAGCCGATCACCAGCGTCATCGTGAGTACGTAATACCAACCAAGGTTGGTCGCGATCCAATCGACCGCTCCCCGCATCGTCGTCTGCGTATCATCGGGCATGAGGATGGCCCAGATCGAGAAGGCGATGATCACCACGGACGAGGTCACCAGAACGCGCCAGTTGATATGAACTGTGCGGTGCTCGAGCAGTTCTTGCGGCCCCTTGCTGAGGTCGCTGCGCGAAACTGGGGCATCGTCATCATCCGGGCGCTTGTGCCGACGCTGCGTGCCGCCGAATCGGCTGCGCTCAAGCGGCGAAGGCGGCTTTGTAGGCTTTTCGTGCGGTGCTTGTGCGTTTGGCTGAGCGGTTTCGGCGCGTTTGTCGTCGGATGGCATGGGTTGACTCTTTTCTCGGGGAACACGCCCCCTTGGGAAGCTGATGACGCAATGATGGACTTGGCGACCACCTGCCTGCTTGAAGAGCTCGCTTTTGCAATGGCGGAAGACAATGATTGGCAGACGCATTATGACGCTATCAGGCCAAAGCGCACCCTTGAGCATCAACTGAAAGCCTATTGTGTTTAAAAAATTTATGTGACCTTGCTTGCTCACGTTTTCGGGCTAGTTGCAAAACGTCGCATTGGCTGAGAAACTTTTTTTGGAATCGACCGCTTGCCTACTCCGGAGCTCACGGATTAGTTGCAGCCGCGCACTCGAGAGGGTGGGAGGATCAAGGAATTGAAACCGCCTTGATCGATGCGGCTAAGCCTTGTCAGCAGGACGCCACCGCTAGCTTCACTTGCAAGCTCCGTGACGAATGCCTGAGCTTGGAATAGTTCGGCAAGCGATCGCGTTGAGGATTGTTATTGAGGGCGGCTAGCGACGACACTATAGCGAGGTGTCCCACACTCCCAGCTGAGTGTCCTGGAATTTCCGGCCTGGTATCGGTCAAGAGGGCGCAGTAAAAAATGCGCTAAACGCTGAAAGCGAGAGTGTGAAAAACAGGGAAGGGGAATTGCTAGAAGGTGTGGATCAGGCCAAGCGCCATGCCATTGGTGCTAGCGAGTTTCAGGCGCTCCCGATACAGATCGGCGTACAAGCTGGTGCGCTGGGACAGGTTATGGACATAACCCAGGCTGGATTTGTGACTATCAGTCAGGCGGTTGCGGCCATGCCCGGCGCGCAACAGATGGGCACCCACGGCATAGGTACCGGCGAGCACGGCGGTTTGTTCGCGCTCGGTGTTACGCACCCGGTTGGACGCGTAGGATGCCATGAGTGTCAGGGCGTCGAACTGATACGAACCACCGACGAAGTGGATCCTGTCGTCGTTGTTGTTGTTTTCGTATGAAAGCAACGCACCTACTGCGCCTTGCTTGTAACGCATGGAAAATCCCTTGGGGCGTTCGCGCGCATTCTCGGCCTTGTTCACGCGTGAAGCCAGTTCCAGGGTCAGGCCGGACAGTTCTGGTGATCGATAAAATACGCCATTGCTGATGCGCGAGAAATCTCCATTGCCGAGCGCGGCGTCGTTGACGCCGTCAGTGCTGTAGCGCCCGGTCTGATAGGCGTGAAGCGAAGCATTGTAGCCGCTGTTTTTCCAAGGCTCGAACAGCCAGATGTTCTGCCAGAGTGGCGACAGTGCTCGTCCCAGGCGCACAGTGCCAGCGTCCCTGCTTTGCAGGCCGATCGTGGATTCTCCCTGCAAGGCAGGTTGCAGCCGTCCAGTGGGTTCGTGCTGATGGTTGAAGAACGCCTGCAGATTAAAAACTGCAGCGCGGCCATTGCCCAGGTCTTCTTGACCCTTGATGCCAATGATGTTGTGCGAGCCGCGTCCCATTTTGGCTGAAGTGCCGCTTTCCTTGTTGATGCCCAAGTCGATACTGCCGTACACAGATACTTCGGACTCGGCCCAGGCCGGCAGACAGGCACTGGCAGCAAGCAGCGTTACGGTAGAGGCAAGACGAAATATCGTCATCCTTTTACCTCCTTTGAAAGAAAAAGCCTTTGATTGTACTGACTTACGAATTTCCGTCCGTCACCCTGGCGTACCTGTGCAGCGCCAAAGTGGAGCAGTGCTAGGTTTGGTTGTCAAGCCAAAGAGGAAGTTGCAACGTGTTGACAGCGCTTCTGCCAGGCAGCACAAAACACAGTAGAATTGCCTGAACACTACGGAAGGAATCTTTCATGAAGTCACTTTTGTCGCTTTGCCTGGCCGCCACCTTTCTAGTTGCAGGGACAGCCTCGGCCAACGCTGACTTGGCCAAGCAGAAAAACTGCATGGCCTGCCATGCAGCCAACAGCAAGATCATCGGGCCCTCGTTCAAGGATATCGCCGCTAAGTACGGAGCGGACAAGAGCGCGGAAGACACGTTGGTGCAGAAAGTGCTCAAGGGCAGCAGCGGCGTCTGGGGCAGCCCTGCCGTCATGCCGGCCAATCCGCAGGTTAGCGAAGCCGAAGCTCGTACCTTGGTCAAGTGGATTCTTTCGCAGAAATAAACAAGGTTCTTAGCCGCACCGTCTTCTGAATGAAGACGCTCAGGTTAGAACGAACTGCCACGCACCCCTGACGCTGGAGTTTCATGCCAGTCTCAGGGGTGCTTTCATGTCGGCTACTGAGGAAACGCGCAGGACCACCGTGCTTGCAGTCTTCAGCCTTTCAGGGGATTAGGAGTGACGGTTGAAGTCGAACGGTTTGCTGAAATTCCGGTAAACGAAAAGTCTACTTCTGGTCGACGTCCAGAGATCAGTTCGGCGATCGCTTGGCCCGAACCGCAGCCCATGGTCCAGCCCAGAGTGCCGTGGCCGGTATTCAGGAATAGGTTGCCGATTCGGCTCTGGCCAATGTAGGGAACGTTCGAGGGCGTGAGCGGGCGCAGGCCGGTCCAGTACAAGGGGCTGTCGTAATCGCAGGCCTCTGGAAATAGAAAGCGCATGCGCTGGGTCAGGGCTTCACAGCGCACCGGATTCAAGGATCGGTCATAGCCGTTCAGTTCACAAGTGCCGGCCACGCGCAGCCGGCTGCCTAAGCGCGAAACCACCAGCTTGTGTTCGTCGTCTGTCAACGACACGCTCGGTGCGGTCTCGGCACTGGTCACCGGATAGGTCGCTGAATAACCCTTGCCCGGATACACCAACAGGTCAATTCCGAGCGGGCGCGCCAGCGCCACCGAAAAGCTACCTAGCGCCAGCACAAAGGCATCGGCCCGCAGCACTTCATGCTGGCCGACAGAATTGATGGTCTCGACGCCGACAATCCGGGTGCTGCTACCGCTGCCTTCAGCTATCAAGCGCGTGATGGTGGTGTTGAAGCGAAAATCGACGCCAGTGGCGGCTGCCCGGTGTGCCAATTGTTTGGTGAACAGATGGACATCGCCGGATTCATCGCTTTCGGTAAAGTCACCGCCGACAATCTGCTGCCGGTGCGGCGCCAAGGCAGGCTCGATGCGCACTACGGCATCCGCATCCAGCGACTGGCGCGCGCAGCCGAGCTCGCACATCAAGCGCGCCATTTTCTGGGAATGTTCGAATTCCTTGGGATCGGTATAAAAATGCAGAATCCCTTGGTTGAGGTGATCGTATTCAATCCCAGTCTCGGCACGCAATGCCAGTAGGCTCTGACGGCTGTATTCGGCGATGGCTACGATCTGGCGGATGTTGGCGGCGGTACGCGCAGGCGTACATTCACGCAGAAACTGCAGGCCCCAGCGCCACTGCAGCCACTCTGGCCGGAAACGATAGAGTAGGGGGGCATCCTCCTTGCCTAGCCATTTCAGGATCTTTAGCGGAGCTGCCGGGTTGGCCCAGGGCTCGGCATGGGAGACGGAAATTTGGCAGCCATTGGCAAAGCTTGTTTCTTGGGCTGCGCCGGGCTGGCGGTCGATCACAATCACGTCGTGGCCGGCTTTGTTCAGGAACCAGGCCGAGCTGGTGCCGATGATGCCAGCGCCTAATACGATGACTTTCATGACGTGCTCCTACGCTGATTGTGGCTGCCCATAATAGGATTGTAGGAATTTAGCCTGAGGCTGAACAGAAAAAAATACGTCGATCGGCTTGAAGAGAGCCTTGCGGTAGTTTGGGAGTGAGTCAATCCAGAAGTGGAGATGTAGACCGACGCAGGCGCTGGATTTCTTCGGCAACCGTCTGGCTAATCAATTCTTCCATCGGTTGTTCCAGTTCCAAGCAGATTTCGCTCGTCAGCCGACTCGCGGTTTGCTGCAGGATTTCCGCCGTCAGAGTGCGTACATGGTCTTGCAGTAGTGGTGCAAGCTGGATCAGGAGGCGATTGCGCAAGCGAATTTCGGCTTCTTCCCAGTCCACATTGGATAAGATTGACTCAGGTGGTGTTTGCTCAGGAAGGGTGTCTGGCTGAGCCTCAGCTGGCGCTGGTGCAGAAGGCGTCGATTCCAAAATATCCGTCAGAAGAGGGAAGTCATCATCTGCTGGCGTATTCATGATTTCCCCGCCACATGATGTTCCAGCGGATAGCCACGTTCCTTGTAGAAGCGGAAGCGTTCTCGTCCCGCCAGCTTGTCGGGCTCGCTAGATGAGACGATTTCAAATAGACGCTGAAAGCGCGCAAAGTGCTCAGGCGTCGTCGGCGAGAGGTTGATCAGGACGTCATGGTGAGGCACTTCCTGATTGCCATGCGCCAGAATGACAGGCGTACGAGTAGCTAGCGCATCCCCTGCCATGACATGCGGCAGAAAGTCCTGAGCAGAAAAAGTCCAGAGCGCTTCATCCAATTGTTTCAGCTGGACTTCGTCGGTGCTGTGCACCACGACCTTGCACCCTGCCGCCCAGGCTTTGCGCGTCAGCCGGCAAGTATAGGCAATCTTGTCCGCGACATCACTGTGGAAATCAATTCGGGTCATGGGCAATAAAATAATGTCCCGGTGTGCGCCTTACACAGCGCAAACCGGGAAGGGTTCAAGCGGCCATGCCGTGATGGCGCAACAGGGCGTCGATGTTGGGTTCGCGGCCGCGGAAAGCCTTGAACGATTCCAGCGCCGGGCGGGAGCCGCCCACCGCCAGGATTTCGCGCAAAAAGCGTTGGCCGGTTTCCACCACCTGACGGTTGTCGCCTGCGGCAGCGGCTTCCTCGAAAGCGCCATAGGCATCGGCCGAGAGCACTTCGGCCCATTTGTAGCTGTAGTAGCCGGCCGAATAGCCGCCGGCGAAGATGTGGCCAAAGGAATGCTGGAAGCGGTTGAAGGCAGGCGGGGTAATGACTGCAAATTTCTGACGCACTTGGTTCAGTACGTCCTGCACGCTGGTGCTGCCCTGCGGGTCATGATCGAAATGCAGGTGCATGTCGAACAGCGAAAACTCCACTTGGCGCAGAGTTTGCAGACCAGAATGAAAATTCTTGGCAGCGATCATCTTGTCAAACAGTTCGCGAGGCAAGGGCTTGCCGGTCTCGGCGTGGGCAGTCATCCGCTGTAGAACTTCCCATTCCCAGCAGAAATTTTCCATGAACTGCGAAGGCAGTTCGACTGCGTCCCATTCCACCCCGGCAATGCCGGAAACACCGAGGTCATCGACTTCGGTGAGCATATGGTGCAAGCCATGGCCGAATTCATGAAACAGGGTGATGACTTCGTCATGGGTGAAAAAGGCTGGCTTGGTCTGACCATCGACCACGATGGGAGACGAAAAATTGCAGGTCAGGTAAGCCACGGGGGTTTGCACGTCATCCTCCAGCAAGCGCCGACCACGGGCGTCATCCATCCAGGCGCCGCCGCGCTTGCCGCTACGGGCATACAGGTCCAGATAAAACTGACC
>JBBSSV010000120.1:0-6102 GCA_038241705.1 Burkholderiales bacterium
AGGAACTGTGCCGCAGCGATCTGGGACAGGCCGATACTGGCAACGTAACGAGTGTCCTTGCCGAAGTACTTGTTCATCTCTTCGTAGACACGCATTGGCTTGACTGGCACGTCGTCGTAATCAGTGCGACGCAGCATGGTGCGCTTGCGCTCTTGGCACTCGGCAACCCAGGCCGAACGATCTTTCAGCTTGCCGGCGGCTTTCCACTCTTTGGCGATTTCGACGAACAGTTCCAGGGCTGCCTTGGCGTCGGAAACGATACCGTAGTCAGGGCCGAAAACACGACCAATCTGGGTGGGCTCGATGTCAACGTGGACAAACTTGCGACCCTTGGTGAAGACTTCGATCGAACCGGTGTGGCGGTTAGCCCAGCGGTTGCCGATGCCCAAAACAAAGTCCGATGCCAGCATGGTGGCATTGCCGTAGCGATGGCTGGTCTGCAGACCCACCATACCGGCCATCAGCGGGTGATCGTCGCTGATCGTGCCCCAGCCCATCAGGGTCGGGATCACGGGTACGCCGGTGATTTCGGCAAACTCGACTAGCAGTTCGGAAGCGTCGGCATTGATGACGCCGCCACCAGCCGTGATCAGAGGCTGTTCGGCTTCGTTCAGCATGGTTAGGGCTTTTTCGATCTGCGCACGGGAGGCGGACGGCTTGGCAGCACCCATGGACTCGTAGGTGTCTGGATCGAATTCGATCTCGCCCACCTGCACGTCAAACGGCAAATCGATCAGCACAGGGCCGGGACGGCCGGAGCGCATCATGTAGAAGGCTTGCTGGAACACACGAGGAACCAAGGCAGGCTCACGTACGGTTACGGCCCACTTGGTGACAGGCTTGGCGATGGACTCGATGTCCACAGCCTGGAAATCTTCCTTGTGCAGACGCGCGCGTGGAGCCTGGCCGGTGATGCAAAGAATGGGAATGGAGTCAGCGATGGCGGAATACAGACCAGTGATCATGTCGGTGCCGGCAGGACCGGAAGTACCGATACACACGCCGATGTTGCCAGCCTTAGCACGGGTGTAGCCTTCGGCCATGTGCGAAGCGCCTTCAACGTGACGCGCTAGTACGTGGCTGATGGTGCCGCGCTTTTTCAAGCCAGCGTACAGAGGGTTGATACCAGCGCCAGGGACGCCGAAGGCGACTGTGACGCCTTCTTTTTCCATTACATGAACGGCTGCTTCAGCCGCAGTCATTTTTGCCATGATGCTTCTCCAGAGTTCTATCGGGATCAAGAAATTTTGATACCCGTATCGTATACATAAACATATTGTTTGATAAGTCCATAAATAATCGTTTTATTCCATACTTCAGGTATGGAATACTGCCGACATGGACAAATTCAAGCAGATTGAGGCCTTCGTCGAGGCAGTCGAAAAAGGCAGTTTGACCAAAGCGGCGCTGTCGCAACACGTTTCTCCCGTGATGCTGGGGCGCCGCATTGATGCCTTGGAAAGACGTTTGGGGGTCAAGCTACTGCATCGCACTACGCGTCATCTGACTTTGACCGAGCAAGGTGCGACTTTCCTGGAACATTGCCGGAAGATGCTGGATGAACTGGCAGCGGCCGAGAAAACCCTGTCCGAAGGACGCCACAAGGCTTCTGGGCATCTTATTGTATCCGCTCCGGCTTCTTTCGGCCGCCAGCATGTGGCGCCGCATGCGCCGGGATTCGTGGCCACCCATCCTGAAGTACAGATTTCCTTCAACCTAACCGACCACGTGGTCGATCTGGTGCGCGAAGGCTTCGACCTAGGCATTCGAATCGGCGGCGTTATCGATCCCAATTTTGTGGCTGTCAAACTGGCCGCCAATCGGCGCGTGGTCTGCGGCACGCCGGAATACTTCGCCCGTCAGGGCATGCCCAAGACGCTGGACGACCTGACTCAGCACAACTGCCTGGCGTTCAATTTGCAGGGTGGGCAGCAGCGCGGCTGGTATTTTCAGAAGAACGGCCGGCCGGTCACGGTCCGGGTCAATGGCAACCTGGCCTGCAACGATGGCGAGATGCTGCACCGCTGGGCAGGCGAGAGTCTGGGATTGGCTTGGCGCTCGACCTGGGAAATTCAGGCTGAACTGGCCTCGGGTCGGCTGATCACGGTACTGGATGAGTTCGCCCTGCCGCACTACGACATCATGGCGGTGTATCTGCAGCAGCCACATTTGCCAGCCAAGGTCCGGTTTTTCATCGACGCCCTGAAAGAGACTTACGCTCGGCCCGGTTACTGGACACGGGCGCCTGATACATCTGGCCCGCAATTGGACCCGACCATTCTTTGACTCCAGACAACCAGGCTTAGCGGCGTGTTGCTTGGCGTGCGATCTCGATGCTGTCCGGCTCGAAATCCAGTCTTTCCTTGCCGCTCAGCAGCAAAAAATGGGTGCCGGAGCAGCGGGCAAACAGGCCCATACTCAAATGCTGGGCGACCCAGTGACCCATTTCCGTCGTGCCCGAGCGCGACAGCAAAAAGGGAATCCCCATCTGCGCGCCCTTAATCACCATTTCCGAGGTCAGCCGCCCGGTGGTGTAGAACACCTTGTCGGCTCCTGTCTCGCCATCCAGCCACATCTGCCCGGCAATAGCATCGACGGCATTGTGCCGACCAATGTCTTCGATGAAGTAGCGCATGTCGCCCTGAGCGGTAAACAGGGCGCAGCCATGCACCGAACCGGCTTGCTTGTAGACCGAGCTGTGGGTGCGGATGGTGTCGACGATGCGGTACAGCACCGATTGCTTCAGGCGCGCCTCGACTGGCAACCGGATCGCATCAACCTCATCCATCAGTCCCCCGAAGACCGAGCCCTGACCACAGCCGGTCGTCACGACCCGTTTAGCAGTGCGCTCTTCTAGGTCGGCAATGCCGCCGCGGGTCTTGACGACTACGGCGTCCACCGCCCAATCGACCTGCACTGCCTCGATTTCCTCCAGCGACGTGATCAGGCGCTGGTTGCGCAGATAGCCGATGGCCAGAGCTTCCGGACTACTGCCCAGTGTCATCAGGGTCACCAGTTCACGTTTGTCGACATATAAAGTCAGGGGCCGCTCGGCGGGGATGGCAATGGTCGAGCTGCGGCCGCGCTCATCCACGGCCTCGACCTCGCGTGTGAGCGGTGCATCAGCAGCGGAAAGCAGCGGGCGATAAGTCATGAGAAACATTTCCTTTAAACAGAATAGAGACAACGATAAAAATCGTTACAAGTAAGAGATGAGACATCCATGCAAAAAGAAAGCCACCTTGCGGTGGCTTCATGTGCAGCACGGGCCAGACCTGGAACAGGCCCAGCCGAGAAACAGGCTTACTGGACCTCTGCTGCGGTCAGCGACTTCAATATCTGGCCGCCGCCATAGCTACTCTGGACCGGAGGTATGCCGCCGCCCTTGATCCGGATGGCGCAGTACTTGAACTCCGGAATCTTGGCGTAGGGGTCAAGCGCAGCGTTGGTCAGCTCGTTGATCGCCGCCTCGTAGTAGCAGAAAGCGACGAAAATCGAGCCGCGTGGTGTGCCGTCGTCAGCCCGTGCGTACAGCGCCACCTTACCGCGCCGAGATTCCAGCGTGATCAGTTCGCCCGGCTTGACACCTAGTTCCTGCAGGTCTAGTGGATGAATAAGAGCGACCGGATCGGGCTCGATCGCATCCAGCACTGTGGCGCGGCGGGTCATGCTGCCGGTATGCCAGTGCTCCAACTGACGACCCGTGATCAGCACCATTGGGTACTCGTCGTCCGGGCGCTCGTCGGGTGGGATGATGTCGGCCGGCACAAAGCGTGCCTTGCCCTCTTTACGGGGGAAGGAATCCACAAACACTACGGGCTCGCCGAGGTCACCTTCCTTCAGGCACGGATAGATCACCGCGTCTTCTCGCTCCAGGCGTTCCCAGGTAATGCCACCGATGCTGGGCATGGTCAGGCGCATCTCATCGAACACTTCAGAGACGTGCTGATAATCCCAGTCCACATCCAGGCGCTTGGCTAGTTCCTGGATGATCCAGATATCCTGGCGTGCATCGCCCGGAGGTGTCAGAGCCTGACGGCCCATCTGGACCAGACGGTCGGTGTTGGTGAAGCTGCCGGTCTTCTCGGGGAAGGCACTGGCTGGCAGGATCACGTCTGCCAGATAGGCCGTTTCAGTCAGGAAGATGTCCTGCACCACCAAGTGATCCAGCGCAGCCAAGGCTTCGCGGGCATGGCTGGCATCCGGGTCGGACATGGCTGGGTTTTCACCCTGGACATACATCCCCTTAATGCCGCCTTTCTTGATGGCGTACATGACTTCCACCACAGTCAGGCCGGGCTTATCGTCCAGCGAACCGGACTCCAGGCCCCAAGCCTTTTCAAAGGTGTTTCTGACCGCAGGATCATCCACTTTCTGGTAATCCGGATACATCATCGGAATCAAGCCAGCGTCCGACGCACCCTGGACGTTGTTCTGACCACGTAACGGATGCAGACCGGTGCCGGGACGACCGATTTGGCCGGTCATCAGGGCCAACGCGATCAAGCAGCGCGCATTGTCGGTGCCGTGCACGTGCTGGGACACACCCATGCCCCACAGGATCATGGCCGACTTGGAGGTGGCGTACAGACGTGCGACGTAGCGGATAGTCTCGGCATCAATGCCGCAGATTGGCGCCATGAGTTCCGGGCTGTAGGCTGCGACGTTCTTTTCCAGATCTTCGTAACCAATGGTGCGACTGGCAATGAAATCTTTGTCGACCAGACCTTCCTCGACAATGACATGCATCATTGCGTTCAGCAGGGCAACGTCGGTGCTGGGCTTGAACTGCAGGAAGCGATGGGCTGTGCGCCCTAAGTCAGAACGGCGGGGGTCGATGACGATCAGCTTGCTGCCGTTGCGGGTAGCATTCTTGATCCAAGTGGCGGCCACGGGGTGGTTGACCGTTGGGTTGGCACCGATCACGACAATGACTTCGGACTGCATGACGTCCATCACCGGATTGGATACCGCGCCCGAGCCGATGCCTTCCAGCAGGGCTACTACTGAAGAGGCGTGGCACAAGCGGGTGCAGTGATCGACGTTGTTGCTGCCAAAACCAGTTCGTACCAGCTTTTGGAACAAATAGGCCTCTTCATTGCTACCCTTCGCCGAGCCAAAGCCAGCCAGTGAACGCTTGCCGTGCTTCTCACGGATGTCACGCAGACCGCCGCCGGCGAAGTCCAAAGCTTCTTCCCAAGTGGCTTCGCGGAAGATTTCCGATACTTTGTCCGGATCCAGCACCATGTTGCCTGTTTTGGGTGCGCCTTCGCGGCGGATCAACGGCTTGGTCAGACGGTGCGGGTGGTGCGCATAGTCAAAGCCATAGCGGCCCTTAACGCACAGACGGGATTCGTTGGCCGGACCATCGCGACCTTCGACGTAGAGAATCTGGTTATCCTTAACGTTGTAGGTCAACTGGCAACCAACACCGCAGTACGGGCAGACCGAATCCACTTGCTTGTCCGGCGCAGTCAGGCCTACATCGCGTGCTGGCATCAAGGCGCCGGTGGGGCAGGCCTGGATGCATTCGCCACAGGCGACGCAGGTCGAAGCCCCCATCGGGTCGTCCATGTCAAACACGATCTTGACTTGGTCGCCACGGAAGGCCAGACCGATGACGTCATTGACCTGCACGTCGCGGCAAGCCCGCACGCAGCGGGTGCACTGGATGCAAGCATCCAGGTTGACGGCCATGGCCGGATGGGACAAGTCGGCGGCCACGCGCGGACGCGCTGCAAATCGCGGCTTGCCCATCTCCATCTTGCGTGCCCACTGGTCAAGCTCGTTGTCCAAGGTGTACTCGGTTTCGGGCATGTCCGATAGCAACAGCTCCAGCACCATTTTCTGCGATGCCAGAGCACGCTCGCTCTGGCTGTTGACTTTCATCCCGTCGGTAGGCGCACGGCAACATGACGGAGCCAGCACGCGCTCGCCATCGATTTCGACCATGCAGGAGCGGCAGTTGCCGGCAACATCCTGGCCTTCCATGTAGCATAGGCGCGGAATATCAACGCCTTCACGGTCGGCAATCTGAAGCAGGGTCTCAGTGGCTTTACCGCGCACCTCGCGGCCGTTGAGCTCGAACGTGACAGTTGGCAC
>JBBSSV010000121.1:0-6063 GCA_038241705.1 Burkholderiales bacterium
AACGGCGACCAGGGGCGACCCATGCTGCAGGTGGACAATGCACGTCGGATGACTGTGGGCGATGCAGGCGAGTCGGTGTTCATGCAGATCCCAGCGCAAGGAGTTTTTACTGCACGATCTCTAAACCCGATCTCGCAGCCGTTGACGCTCAAGGTAACGGATGCTGAGGCGCTTAATTCGGCGGCACTACGATATGAAATTAGTTTTTCAGACACTGGAACAGGCGTCAGTTACACAGTAACAACCTATTCATCCGATGGCTCTTCTCCCATAACAAGCTCTCCGAGTGGGTTTGATGCGTCAGTGGGGATCATCTTTGACGGACGGCAACTTGATGTATCGAATCCGAATGACGGAGACCAAGTCATCATCGAGCAGGCCGCTCGTCACAGTCTTTTTTCCACCTTAGGCGACGTCATCGACCTGCTCGAAACGCCTGGCTCGGGGCAAGCGGGCGGGGCCAACCTCAACCATGGCCTGTCGGTCGCCAATGGCAACATAGACCGTGCTTTGGACCATGTGCTGGCTACCCGGGCTTCGGTTGGTTCGCGTCTGAAAGAAATCGATACCTTGGACAGTGCGGGACTGGACAAAGACCTGCAATATGCCCAAGCCATTTCTACCATTCAGGATCTGGACTACAACCAGGCGTTAAGTGACCTGGCACGCCAGCAGGTCATCCTGCAGGCGGCGCAGCAATCCTTTGTCAAAGTGTCAGGGCTATCGCTGTTCAACTTCCTGTAGTGCTGAGAGCCATCCTAAGGGATGGCTTTTCATGTCGCACTTGACTAACTGTCGCGCTGATAGCGTCCCATCAGGTGTGTCTGGCCAAGGATATGGGCTTGCATGGCTTGCTCCAGTTCCATCTTTCCGGCTTCCTGTCCTAGATCAGGCAAAACACAATCGAGCGCGTACAGTTTGTGAAAATAACGATGGCTACCAATAGGTGGACAGGGGCCACCGTACCCGGTCTTTTCCCAGTCGTTCAAGCCTTCGCAAGTGCCAGCAGGCAAGTTAGCCATCTGCACGCCTTGCGCCAGGCCCGTAGCGTCGGCAGGAATGTTATACAAAATCCAATGCACGTATACGCGTTGGGGCGCTGCTGGATCTGGGGCGTCCGGGTCATCCACGATAAGCGCCAAGCTTTTGGTGCCGGCTGGAATATTTTCCCATTCCAAGGCAGGCGAGAGATCGCTGCCGTCACAAGTATGGATCAACGGGATGGACTGACCTTCTGCAAAATCCGGCGAAGAAATTTTGAAACTCATAATACCTCCAGCAATAAGATTAAAAATCTACCAGCACGAAGATTGTGGTGCTCAAGCCTACCCTTTTGCATCTTCGTGAAGGCATAATGTGCGACTCTTGACCAGGCTAAACCAAGTAAGATGCTCAGGTTCAGAAAGGGAAAGCCAACAAAAAAATAGTGGAAAACAGGGTTAGGGCAGAGCGATGACCCCTTTTTTTTGCAAGAATAAGGACGGTTCAAGTTGCACCAGATGGCTTTATTATCAGGAAGGTTACATGCTTCAGCGTCTACTTCGGCATTTTCCCTCTTCCCAGAAGCTGAAGGACAATCGTTTTCTCAAGCCTTTTGCCCGTTATTTGCACCACCATTTTCTGTGGCAGTTTAATCGGCAAAGTGTGTCCGGTGGGGTGGCCATCGGTTTGTTTTTTGGCTTGCTGCTACCTTTCCTGCAGGTCTTTTTTGCGGCCCTGGCAGCCATCATCTTCCGGGTAAACCTGCCGGTGGCTGTTTTTAGCACTCTGATAACCAATCCTCTGACATTCCCGGCGATATATTATTTTGCCTATCGCGTCGGCAATGTCGTGATCAACACCTTCACCCAGCAGACCGATCTGGCCACCGACATAGAGCAAGTCATGGTGCAGCAGTCAGGCATGTTTGGTGGCTGGCTGCTGCAATTGAACGAATGGTTGCATTCCATTGGCTGGCCCTTGGTCATTGGGCTGTTTCTCTTGGCAACATCATCGGCAGTCGTCGCGTATTGCTGCATTTTGCTCATGTGGAAATGGCGGGTACGTTGGAAATGGCATTGTCGGCGCCAGCTACGCCTTCATGCTCCTGATGAGTGAAAAGTCCGACCGTTTCATCGTCTTAAAATCAAACGCAAAAATTTCTCTTCTAGGGTGGACACTTCCGCTATAGGAATGGAACAGTTCCTGCTTGGTTTACTTCTGTAAAACACGATCCATGTGCATCCTTGTCCTTAATTTTTAGAAGACAGCAAGGAGGCTACGTTTTCAGGAGAATCTCATATGCCCAGCAAGCACAATCAAAAGGCTTCACCTCACCAACAGCAAGGCGAAACCACCGCAAAGCAGCAGCGCCAGATCCAGCAGCAAGTTGATGCTCAGTACGCACATAAGCCAGCGCAGCAAAAACCGGAGGCCGCTGTGCAGGCCGGCGCACGTGACCAGCCCGAGCCACCTTTCCCAGCGCAACACCTGGACAAGCCGGGCCTGGAATCGGAACTGGAGCTGGCGCCGCAGTTCATGGCGCCGGACTATAAGGGCAGCGGCAAATTGCAGGGCATGGTGGCGCTGGTGACCGGCGGGGATTCAGGCATCGGTCGTGCTGTGGCGGTGCTGTATGCCCGAGAAGGCGCGGATGTGGCGATCGTCTATCTAAATGAGCACGAGGACGCCGAGGAAACCAAGCGTTGCGTCGAAGCAGAGGGACGTCGTTGTTTGTTGATTCCCGGTGACGTGCGCGATGCACAGTTCTGCAAGCAGGCAGTGCAGAAAACTCTGGATACCTTGGGCAAGTTGGATGTGCTGGTGAACAACGCCGCTTTCCAGCAACACGCCGCCGGCCTGGAAGAGATCACCGAAGAACACTTCGACATGACGATCAAGACTAATATCTATGGTTACTTCCACATGGCCAAGGCAGCCTTGCCGCACCTGAAATCCGGTGCCTCCATCATCAATACTGGCTCTGAAACCGGTCTATTCGGCAGCAAACAACTACTAGACTACTCCGCCACCAAGGGTGCCATACACGCCTTTACCAAAGCCCTCGCCAGCAACCTGGTGTCCAAGGGGATACGTGTCAATGCGGTTGCGCCCGGCCCAGTCTGGACGCCTCTGAATCCCGCTGATCGGCCTGCGGACAAGGTAAGCGAGTTTGGCCAGACCACCGATATGAAGCGTGCTGCACAACCGGAAGAGCTATCGCCAGCCTATGTTTTTCTGGCGGCCCCGTCGTGTGCCTCCTACATCACCGGGATTGTGTTGCCGGTTATGGGCGGCGTTACTGGATAGATGGTTCTATGCCCATGAATGACACCCAGGCCGCCAGGAGTGTCCAGCCAGCGGTGTCACTCCTTTTGCCAGCATCATCATGGGGCCTGTGGCGGCTCTTCCTGCTCCGTCCGGGGACCTGATGTGAAATTCTTGAAGCCGCTGAGCAACTCGATTGGCAGGGGAAAGATAATGGTGGACGACTTGTCGCCGGCAATGTTGGCTAGGGTTTGCATGTAGCGCAACTGCATCGCACCTGACTGCCGATTCAGGACTTCGGCAGCTTGCATCAGCTTTTCTGACGCCTGCAGTTCGCCCTCGGCATGGATCACCTTGGCACGTCGCTCCCGTTCCGCTTCGGCTTGGCGGGCAATGGCGCGGATCATGGATTCGTCCAGATCGACATGCTTGATTTCGACATTGGCGACCTTGATGCCCCAGCCCTCGGTCTGCGCATCCAGCACTTTTTGGATGTCGAGATTCAAGCTTTCGCGCTCGGCCAGCATGTCATCCAGTTCATGCTTTCCCAGTACCGCACGCAGGGTGGTTTGCGCCAACTGGCTGGTGGCTTCCATGTAATTTTCGACCTGAATGATGGCCTTGTCCGGCTCCATCACCCGGAAATACAGCACTGCATTGACCTTGACCGATACGTTGTCGCGCGAAATGACGTCCTGAGTTGGCACGTCCAGCACGATGGTGCGCAGATCGACCCGCACCATCTGTTGCAGCACAGGAATCACAAGGATCAGGCCAGGCCCTTTGACTGACCAGTAACGACCCAGTTGGAACACTACGCCGCGTTCATATTCGCGCAGCACCCGGATGGAAACGACCAGCAGGATAATGATCAGAATGATCAGGCCAGTGATGCCAAAGCCGAAATTAAAGAACATGCTCAACCTCCTTGTATGTTGTCGTCCAGAGGAACGACTTGCAGGACCAAGCCCGTCTTGCCGACGACTCTGACGGTTTGGCCATGAATAAGAACTGCGCTGGCTTCGGCGCGCCAAAGAATACCTTGCAACTGAACCCAGATTTCCTCCGGCGTGACGGCTTGCACCTGGGCTAACGCGCCAATCACGCGATCTGGACT
Source organism: Burkholderiales bacterium (assembly GCA_038241705.1). Lineage (GTDB taxonomy): Bacteria > Pseudomonadota > Gammaproteobacteria > Burkholderiales > Burkholderiaceae_D > JBBSSV01. The sequence continues at coordinate 4,364 of JBBSSV010000121.1, forward strand.
ATGTTCGCGGGAAAGGCGTCGTGTCTTTAGGACGATCCCTGCCATGACTGCCAGTAATACTGCACTGAAGATACCTGTTGTCACCAGAGCAGGAATAGGAATGCCATAACCCGGTGCTTTGGTATCCATCAACAGCATTCCGCCCCCGATAAAAGCAGTAATACCTCCCACACCGAGCGCACCGAAACTCGGCAGGAAACCTTCGGCAACCATCAAACCCAAGCCAAGCAGGATCAGCGCCAGCCCTGCATAGTTCACGGGCAGCAGTTGCAGCGCATACAGCCCTAGCAACAGGCAAATAGCACCGGCGGCACCCGGCAGCCCTAATCCCGGGGTAAGGAATTCAAGCATGATCCCGTAAAAGCCGATCACTAACAGCAGCAGTGCAATGTTGGGATTGGTGATGATCGCCAACACCTGCGTACGCCAGTCGGGCAAGACTTCAACCACTGGCGCATGGCCCGTCTGCAGTAGCTGGGTAGCAGTGGACCCTGGGACTGTCTTGCCGTCAAGCTGCCTCAGCAAGATGCGCATGTCGGGAGCAATGTAGTCAATCACGCCTTGGGTCATGGCCTCTTCAGCCGACAGGCTCACCGCTTCGCGCACCGCGCGCTCGGCCCACTCTGCATTGCGACCGCGCAGCTGGGCCAGTCCGCGGATGTAAGCAGCGGAATCATTGACTTGCTTTCGGCTGGAGGATGACTTCTGGTCAGCCATTCTATTGCTTTGGTTTTTACTGTCAGTTTGCGCGGTGTCTCGTTGTTGCGCCTTACTGTAGACGCCCATCGCAACTGGTGTGGCTGCACCTAAGTTGGTCCCGGGTGCCATGGCTGCGATATGGCTGGCATACAAAATATAGGTGCCAGCACTGGCTGCACGGGCGCCGCTTGGCGCAACGTGTGTAGCAACGGGAATAGGGGAAGCAAGAATGGCCTGGTTGATGGTGCGCATGGAACTGTCCAAGCCGCCCGGCGTATCCATCTGGATGACTATCAGTTGACTGCCTCTTGACGCAGCATCTTCAATGCCGCGCACCAGGTAATCGGCGTTGGCTGGCCCGATCGCATCTGCGATTCGCAAGAGCGTCACCGACTTTGTAGAGGAAACTGGTTCCTGAGCATTAACAGCGCTGGCGGCAAATGAAAGGACGATTGAAAGCACAACGAGCACAAGCAAACAGACAAATCGGCGTACGTTGTGCAGATGCCTGCCAATGCTCTGGGAAAAATAACGAATTCCTTCGGTCAGGCTGAGATCAACTTTGACCCTCTTGACTGCCTGCACAGTCAAGCTCGGAAACGATGGAAACATAGCTCCTCCTCAGACGATGCCGGCCAACAAACTTTCTAATACGTCTTTGTGAATTTACTACTTTTTCCCAAGCGTGGCACTTAAGGCGTAAATGAAAGGCCGCCCGATTCGTCAATCAACGAGGGGCTGTCTTCAAAAACTCAAAGTCATGATCACCCGCATAAAATGTTTACTAAAGGCAATAAAATTGCAATAATTGCATCGCACAACGACTCTACCACGCCCCCCCAACACTCCCATAGACGGATTGCCATGCGCTTGCCCATTGTTTGTTTGCGCCTCCTTTTCGCTGTAGTACTGGCTTCCTTGGTGCTCCCTGTCCTAGCAAAGTCCGGTACAGCACCGGCTCTGACGTTGGCCAAGTCCTATCATCCTCGCATCAGTCTCAA
>JBBSSV010000122.1:0-5959 GCA_038241705.1 Burkholderiales bacterium
GACATCTCGACCCAAGCCCGACTGGATATGGAAAGGCTGTTCGGTGGCCCGGTCTATCTGGAAATCTGGGTCAAGGTACAGTCAGGCTGGGCTGACAATGAAGCGCGTTTGCGCGCATATGGATACGAATAAGGAAAATTCCGCTGGCGATGAATAGGGCTAGAACTGAAAAAATGTTGCCACCGACAGCGTCGCAGTCTGCCGCCGATGCATCCCTGGCAGGGCAGGGTGGTGCACGTAAAACTGCTGCTAGAACACCATTTCCTGAGCAGGCCCATCGGGTAGCGGCCCAGCCGGCCTTTGTTCTGCACAGCTATCCGCACAAGGAAACCAGTCTGATCATCGATGTGTTTTCGCGCGATCACGGACGTGTAGCCCTAGTCGCCAAGGGTGCGAAAAGACCGCATTCACGTTTGCGCGGCGTGCTGCAGACCTTTCAGCCGCTCTCGATTTACTGGAGTGGCAAGTCGGAAATTCGTACGCTCACCGATGCCGAATGGGTGGGCGGCTTACTGCCCCTGGAAAAATCAGCCCTGTTGTGTGGCTTTTACCTGAACGAACTGCTGGTCAGGCTGCTGGCGCGGGACGATCCGCACCCCGTATTATTTGAGCGCTATGTTCAAGCCCTGACACAACTGGCGCATGACCAACCTGCCGCCATCGTGCTGCGTAAGTTTGAATTGAGCCTGCTAAAGGAAACCGGCGTAGCGCCTAACCTTGCCCAGTGCACCGGCAGTAACCAGTCTGTCGAGCCGCAATGCCTGTATACCGTTGACCCGGAAAGCGGGGTGCGCCTGGCGCAGGCGGGTGACGCCGGTCCGCAGGTGGCGGGCCAGACCTTGCTCGATATGGAGCAGGGCGACTACACCCATCCCACGACGCAACAGCAAAGCAAGTTGCTGATGCGATTTTTACTGGCACATCATCTGGATGGCTTGCGGCTCAACACGCGGCAGATCCTGATTGATTTGATGCAGTTATAAAAACGGACATTTTTCATGAGTTTTTTGCAACCCCAATCTCAGCTGATCGAACTCGGCGTCAATATCGACCACGTCGCCACCGTGCGCAATGCGCGCGGCAACGCTTATCCTGATCCGATTAAGGCTGCCCTGATGGCCGAAGAAGCCGGGGCAGACGCCATCACGCTTCATCTGCGCGAAGATCGACGCCACATCCGCGATGCGGATGTCGAAGCGCTACGTCCGCAACTGACTACTCGGATGAATCTGGAGGCAGCGGTGACACCCGAAATGCTGGATTTTGCCTGCCGCATTAAGCCGCACGACGTATGCCTGGTGCCGGAACGGCGCGAAGAGTTGACGACTGAAGGCGGGCTGAACGTCGTCAAGTATTTTTCCGACATTCAAGCCGCTATTCGTCAACTGCAGGGCGAAGGCATTCGCGTCAGCCTGTTTGTCGACCCCGAAGAAGAACAGATCCATGCGGCAGTCGAAGCCGGCGCGCCGGTGATCGAACTCCATACCGGACGCTATGCCCAGGCAGAGCAGGACGCCATCGTACAGCAGGAGCTGACACGCATTCAGGTGGGTGCACGTGCTGCAGCCAAGCTAGGGCTACGCGTTAATGCCGGGCATGGTTTGCACTACACCAATGTTCAGGCCATTGCCGTCATCCCTGAAATTGGCGAGTTGAATATCGGCCATGCCATCGTGGCCCACGCTGTTTTCGCTGGCTGGTCAGCGGCGGTACGTGAAATGAAGGCCATTATGGTGACCGCTCGTCTGGTGTCGACGGCGCGATGATTTATGGCATTGGAACGGATATCCTCCAGATTTCCCGTATCGATGCCATTCTGGCCCGACAGGGAGCACGTTTTGCACAGCGCGTTCTGGGTCAGGAGGAAATGGAAGTGTTCCTCCAACGTAACGCAGCCTTGAGAGCACGAGGCGCTCGCTTTCTAGCGACGCGTATTGCGGCCAAGGAGGCGTTCGCCAAGGCTCTGGGCCTTGGGATTCGCTATCCTATGAGCTGGCAAGCGCTGCAAACCCTGAACACGTCCAACGGCGCGCCGCATCTGGTTACGCAAGGTGCGCTCAAGGATTTTTTGAATGACCGTCAGCTACACGCCCAAGTCTCTTTAAGTGACGAGGCGGAGTATGCCGTGGCCTTTGTGATTGTCGAAAAGAGGTAACCCATGAATTCTTCCGAATCCCAAATTCCTGCACTCGGCCCGGTCATGCTGGATGTCGTCGGCACCACATTGGACGACGAGGACCGGCGACGCCTGCGTCATCCGCTGACAGGCGGGGTGATTCTGTTTGCGCGCAATTTCAAGAGCCGACGTCAATTGATGGAACTGACCGCTGCTATCAAAGTCGAGCGGCCCACATTGCTGATCGCCGTCGATCACGAAGGCGGCCGGGTGCAGCGATTCAAGACTCACGGGTTCACGCCCTTGCCACCTATGCGACTGCTGGGGCAACTGTGGGACCAAGATGTCTTGCAAGCGACCAAGGTGGCCACCGCTGTGGGCTATGTGCTGGGGACTGAATTGCGCGCCTGTGGCGTGGATCTGTCGTTTACCCCGGTTCTGGATCTGGACTATGGAGAATCCGGCGTGATTGGTGACCGCGCCTTTCACCGTGACCCACGTGTGGTAGCCCTGTTGGCCAAAAGCCTGAATCATGGCTTGGCCTTGGCAGGCATGTCGAACTGCGGCAAACATTTTCCTGGCCATGGTTTCGTTCAGGCCGATTCGCATGTCTCCATCCCGGTGGACGAAAGACCCTTGGAACAGATCGTGGCGGAAGACGCCGCGCCCTACCAGTGGTTGGGCATGGGCCTGGCGGCCGTCATGCCGGCACATGTGATCTATCCCCAGGTCGATTCCAAGCCCGCAGGCTTTTCCCGGAAATGGCTGTCCCTGCTGCGTCACGACATGGGTTTCCAGGGCGTCATCTTCAGTGATGATTTAAGCATGGAAGGCGCGAGCGTTGCCGGAAATGTGATCGAAGGTGCGCAAGCTGCCTTGCGGGCCGGCTGCGATATGGTCTTGATCTGCAATTCTCCTGAGAAAGCTGATCAGTTGCTGGAAGGGTTGAAGACACGCCCCAGTGCGACTTCAGCGGCACGGCTGACTCGCTTGCTTCCGACTACGCCCGCCTTCGAATGGAATATTCTGCAGCGTGACGCCTATTTCAAGGCCGCTAAGCTACTGGTGCATTCGCTCGGTGGTGTTTGAAAGCAACGAGCAATGACTGATTTGCTGTATCACGTGACTGCGGACAGAAGCCGACATGACTAAGGCACGCGAGACGCCCGAGCGCGCCGCACTGAAGCAGGCAGTGGCCAAGTTGCCCAACCTGCCCGGGGTGTATCGATACTTCGATGCCCAGGGTCAGTTGCTGTATGTAGGCAAAGCGCGCGAGCTGAAAAAGCGGGTGTCCAGTTATTTTCAGAAAAACCTGGCCAGTCCGCGAACTGCTATGATGGTCGAACGCATCGTGCGCATGGAAACCACGGTGACACGTAGCGAGGCCGAAGCGCTGCTGCTGGAAAACAACCTAATCAAGAAGCTGCAGCCACGCTACAACATCCTGTTTCGGGATGACAAGTCCTATCCCTACCTGAAAATCAGCGGCCATGCTTATCCGCGCATGAGCTACTACCGTGGCGCAGTCGACAAGAAAAACCAATACTTCGGGCCCTTCCCCAGCGCCTGGGCCGTCAAGGAATCTCAGCAAATCTTGCAGAAGGTATTCCTGCTCCGTACCTGCGAAGATTCAGTTTTTGCCAATCGCACCCGCCCTTGCCTGCTGCATCAAATCAATCGCTGCAGCGCGCCCTGTGTGAAAGCCATTTCGCACGAAGACTACATGGCCGATGTCGACAATGCCGCCAAGTTCCTGCGCGGGCGCCAGAAGGAGTTGCTCGACACGCTAGAGCAGAAGATGCAAGCGTTTGCCGAGGAGCTGAAATTCGAACAAGCAGCCCTGGTGCGCAACCAGATCACCGCCCTGTCGCGCGTGTTGCATCAGCAAAGCATGGAAACCATTGGCGACGCCGACATCGATATCATCGCTGTCCTCGTGCGGGGCGGGCGTGCCTGCGTCAACTTAGCCATGGTCAGGGGAGGGCGGCATTTGGGCGATCGGGCGTATTTTCCGGTGCATGTCGATCAAACCATGCCGGATGAACAAGTCTCTGAGATCGAAGTCGACGTGCTTAAAGCGTTTCTGGCGCAGCACTACATCGATCAGTTCATTCCAGGTACCCTGATCCTCAGCCACGAACTGGACGAACCCGAATTGATGCTGGCGCTGATGCAGCAGTGCGGCCATCGCATCAATCTGGTGTTCCAGCCCCAAGAGCAGCGCCGCTCCTGGCTCGATATGGCCGCTAAGGGTGCTCAATTGTCCCTGATGCGTCTGTTGTCGGAGCAGGGCTCGCAACAGTCGCGTACGCGCGCTCTGGCCGAGGCGCTAGGGCTCGAGTTAGCCGATTTGGATAGTTTGCGCATCGAGTGTTTCGATATCAGTCACACGCAAGGCGAAGCCACGCAGGCTTCGTGCGTGGTATTTCACCACCACGCTATGCAAAATAGCGAGTACCGTCGCTTCAACATTGGCGGGATCACACCTGGCGACGACTATGCCGCCATGCGCCAGGTGCTGACGCGACGCTATGAAAAAATAGTAGACAGTCAAGGCGTCATGCCCGATGTCGTTTTGGTCGATGGCGGCAAGGGGCAAGTCGAAATGGCACGGCAGGTATTCGTTGAACTGGGTCTGGACAGCAGCCTAATTGTTGGCGTGGCCAAAGGCGAAGGGCGCAAGGTAGGTTTGGAAACCCTGATCTTTGCCGACGAGCGCCCACCGCTGGAGTTAGGCAAGGAATCTGCGGCCCTGATGCTGATTGCACAGATACGGGATGAAGCCCACCGCTTTGCCATTACCGGTATGCGTGCCAAGCGTGCCAAAGCGCGCCAAACTTCGCGTTTAGATGAAGTCAGCGGGATCGGCCCCAAGCGGCGCCAGCGTCTGCTCGCTCGTTTCGGTGGATTACGTGGTGTAATGGATGCTAGCGCGGAAGAACTGGCGTCCGTGGAAGGCATTTCTCAGCAATTGGCACAGGATATCTACCGCCAGTTGCATTGACCTTAGTCGCTGCACTTTTTTCATTGCGGTAGTGAAACTTATCTGCACCCTCAACCCTGTTTTTATATGCCGCTCAATATTCCCATTTTCCTGACCTGGTTGCGGGTTGCCCTGATCCCCTTGATGGTCGGCGTCTTTTATTTGCCGGATTCTTGGCTTTCTCTGTCGGAAAGAAGTCACGCCTCAACCGTCATCTTTATCGTAGCAGCCGTGACCGACTGGCTTGACGGATTTTTGGCGCGGCGCTGGAACGAGACATCTTCTTTCGGTGCCTTTCTGGACCCGGTCGCCGACAAATTGATGGTAGCCGGCGCTTTGCTGCTGCTAGTCGAGTTCCGGGATCTGAATGCGGTGCTAGCGTTCGTCATCATCGGGCGGGAAATCACCATCTCGGCTCTGCGCGAGTGGATGGCCAAGATCGGCGCCTCCAAATCGGTCGCCGTCAGTTCTCTAGGGAAAATCAAAACCGTTGCACAGATGGTATCCATCCCCTTATTGTTGTATCATGACCCCTTGTTCGGTCTTGACACACCTTTAATAGGTACATGGCTGTTAGGAGTGGCTGCAGCGCTCACCCTCTGGTCGATGTTCTATTATTTGCGTAAAGCTTGGCCGCTCATGCAAGCAAGTTCAAGCAGCTAGGTTTGAAAAAATAACGCTTGACAATGTTTGCAAGAAGTTTAAAATAGCGTCTCTTTAGTAAGACATGCGGGAGTAGCTCAGTTGGTAGAGCGCAACCTTGCCAAGGTTGAGGTCGAGAGTTCGAGACTCTTCTCCCGCTCCAGATTCAAAAGGGAAGCTCAAAAAAGCTTCCCTTTTTTATTAGATTGGTGCGCTGC
>JBBSSV010000123.1:0-5930 GCA_038241705.1 Burkholderiales bacterium
AGCCCTGCTGAAGACGATGCGGATCTATTGTCGCAAAAGCAGATTGTCGAAGCAGTTGGCAAGGACAGTATTGAAGAATTCAAAACCGTTTTGGCATCCGAACTGTCGACCGATGCCATTCAGCATTATCTGAATCAGATCGGGCAAAAGCCGCTGCTGACGGTGGCTGAAGAAGTCCATTATTCCACGCTGGCTAAGCAGAGTGACTTTCCTGCGCGTCAGAAAATGATCGAGCATAACTTGTGGCTTGTGGTTTCGATCGCCAAGCATTACATCAATTGCGGCGTCATCCTGCTCGACCTGATCGAAGAGGGCAATCTCGGCTTGATGCGCGCCATCGATAAATTCGAGCCTGAACGCGGTTTTCGCTTTTCGACCTATGCCACATGGTGGATCCGACAGAGCATTGAACGCGCCATCATGAATCAGGGGCGCACGGTGCGCCTGCCGGTGCATATGGTGCGTGAGTTGAATCAGGTGTTGCGCGCCAAGTACCATCTGGAATCCCAGCAGCATGACGGCAAGGAAGCCACGGCTGAAGACATCGCTCATTTGACCGAGCGCTCGGTGGAGCAGGTTCAGGACATCCTGTCTTTGTCCGACCATGCCATCTCGTTGGATGCCCCAATCGCGGGCGACCCTAGTGCCAGCCTGATGGACTTGCTGCCCGGCAGTCAGGAAAGCGGGCCGGACGCCCAAGCCGAACATCAGCAGTTGATCGTTCAAGTACGCAATTGGTTGCAGGAGATGCCCGACAAGCAGCGCACAGTCGTCATCCGCCGGTTTGGCCTAGGAAATGATGACCCTGCTACGCTGGAACAACTGGCAACCGAAATGGGCGTCACCCGGGAGCGCGTCAGGCAGATCCAGCAGGAAGCCCTACTTAAACTCAAGCGCGCTTTAGCTTCGCGCGGTGTTGGCAAAGACTCCCTTTCATGACGCCCGTTCTGGTATTCGATATCGAAACCGTGCCCGACGTCCATGGCTTACGTGTCTTGCATGACTGGCCGGAATCGATGAGCGATGACGAGGTGGCGGAAGCCGCCTTTACGGCACGGCGCGAAAAAACCGGTAGCGATTTTTTGCCGCATCACTTACACCGTATTGTTGCCATATCCTGTGTTTTTCGCGACAGCAACGGCTTCAAGGTGCGCTCGATTGGCGACTTCGACCATGATGAGTCGCGCTTGGTCCAGGACTTTTTCCGGGTCATCGACAAGTACACGCCGCAGCTTGTCTCATGGAATGGCGGTGGCTTCGACCTCCCGGTCTTGCATTATCGGGCCTTGGTACACGGCATCGCGGCTTCGCGTTATTGGGAAACCGGCGAAGCTGATCGCGACTTCAAGTGGAATAATTACCTCAGCCGCTATCATTCGCGCCATCTGGACCTGATGGATCTGTTGGCCTTGTACACGGGCCGTGCCAACGCACCGCTGGATGACTTGGCCAAGCTCTGCGGCTTTCCCGGCAAGCTGGGCGTGGATGGTTCTCGGGTCTGGGATCTGTTTGCGGCGGGTCGCCTGGGTGAGATTCGCGATTATTGCGAGACCGACGTGGTCAACACTTACCTAATGTATTGCCGCTTCCAGTTGTTGCGTGGCACCCTGAGCCAGAGCGCCTACGATGAAGAAGTCGCCCTGGTGCAGGCGTGCCTGAGCAAGTTGGATCAGTCACATTGGCAAGAATATTTGGCAGCTTGGCGCTTGCACGCCCTGGCAGACACGCACCAAGACTAACCGGTTCTACAGTTTCACTCCTGCAGCTTCATTTCTCGTTTTTTGTTTGGTCTGTATGTCCCAACCCATTATTAAAATTAACTCCCTGGATGCGGACGCACGTGGCGTCGGTCAGTTGCCTAACCCTGATGGTACGCCCGGAAAAGTCGTGTTCGTCGAAGGCGCGCTGCCGGGCGAACGCGTCAGCATTCGCTCTTTCCGGCGCAAATCCAACTGGGAATTGGCCAATGTCACCGAGGTGCACCAGGCCTCGGGTTTAAGGGTAGAGCCCAAATGCGTGTATTTCGGCACTTGCGGCGGCTGCGCTATGCAGCACCTTGACGCCGCCGCACAGGTGGCCGTCAAGCAGCGTGTGCTGGAAGACAATCTGCAGCACATCGGCAAGGTCAGCCCTGAGCATATTTTGCGGCCGATTCACGGCCCTACTTGGGGTTATCGCTATCGCGCACGCATGTCAGTGCGTCGGGTCATAAAGAAGGGCACGGTGCTGGTGGGCTTTCGCGAAAAAAAATCGGGCTTCATTGCCGACATGGAAAGCTGCCAGATTCTCCCGCCCCAGGTGTCAGCATTGCTGATGCCGCTCCGAGATTTGATCGGGTCCCTGACTCTTGTAGAGAAAGTGCCGCAGATTGAACTGGCGGTCGGGGCCATTGAGGGCAGCCAGGCGCTGAATATTGTGCTGGTACTGCGGATTATGGCGCCTCTAGGCGAAGGTGATGCGGAAAAGCTGCGGGCCTTTGCCGACTTGCACCAGAATCAGTTCTGGTTGCAACCCAAGGGACCTGAAACGGCTTATCCATTCTATCCGGCGGACCGGCCGCTTTACTACACCTTGCCCGAATTTGGCGTACGCATGCCATTCAAGCCGGTGGACTTCACCCAAGTCAATCACCAGATCAACCGAGTGTTGGTGGATCGAGCGCTGCGCCTGCTGGATATCCAGCCAGATGAGCGTGTGGCTGATCTGTTCTGTGGTCTCGGCAACTTCACCTTGCCCATCGCCACTCGCGCTGCCGCAGTGGTAGGAATCGAAGGCAGTGAAAGTCTGACGATGCGGGCCGAAGAGAATGCACGGGTCAACGGGCTGTCGCACAAGACTCGCTTTGCTTGCCGCAATTTATTTGACCTGGTTGTTGAAGATCTGCGCAGTCTAGGTAAGTTCGACCGCCTGCTGATCGATCCGCCGCGTGATGGTGCCATGGCCGTGTGCGAAGCGCTGGCCGGCTTGCGAGCCGAAGAGCCAGCCCTGCTGCCACGCCGCATTGTCTATGTCTCCTGCAGTCCAGCCACGCTTGCCCGCGATGCCGGCATTCTGGTTAATCAGGCCGGATACAAATTGAGTCAAGCGGGCGTGGTCAACATGTTCCCCCATACCGCTCATGTTGAATCGATGGCGGTGTTTGATTTGGACGAGCCTGCCGGATAAATGGATGCATGAATGTTGAGGCATAAAAAAACCGGCCATGGGCCGGTTTTTTGTTTACTTGCAAAGCAATCAAGTTAATCGCGCGAACCGCCGAAGATGCCCAGGAGCGCCAGCAGATTGACAAAAATGTTGTAGACATCCAGATAAATTGCCAGGGTCGCCATGATGTAGTTGGTCTGACCGCCATTGACAATCTGCTGCACGTCATACAAGATGTAAGCCGAAAAAATTGCAATAGCTGCCACCGAAATGGTGAGGTACAGCACAGGCATCTGCAGAAAAATGTTGGCCAGAGCAGCAACAATGATCACCAGCACGCCAGCAAACAACCATTTTCCCATTCCGGAAAAATCACGCTTGGTGACAGTGGCATAGGTTGCCATCGAGCCGAAGATCAGGGCAGTGCCGCCAAACGCTGTCATGATCAGTGAGGCACCATTGCTATACCCTAGAGTATGACCAATCAGGCGCGACAGCATCAATCCCATGAAAAAGGTGAAGCCTAGGAGCAGGGCGACACCCAAGCCTGAATCCTTGTTCTTTTCGATGGCATAGAAAAACCCGAAGGCAATCGCCAGGAAAAGGATGAAACCCATGAATGGGTTGCCGGAAAGCAGTGAAATATTGAATTGGACCCCGACCCATGCACCCAGCACGGTTGGGATCATGGACAGAGCCAACAGCCAATAGGTGTTACGCAGAACGCGGTTTTTTACTGCAAGGGATGGGGCATTGGTTTGGGTGCCGTACGCCCGTTGAAATTTTCTTTCCATGTTTCCTCCGGAATATCTCCTGAATGATCTTGTTCAGTACTAACTTGTAGTCGGCAAAGTGCCTTACTCTTTATGAACGCAGGTTTTGTCTGCACAAGACAGGATGGTGACCTGTTGCATGCTGAATATGCGGATTGGCACTGCATTTTGCAAGTGTGAAGCCCTCTCGAATATGCGCCTTCCATGCTAAAATCGCCGTTTTCAGCAATAGTTCTCAGTATAACTTAACCCTTTCTTTTTATTGGAGTTTTCACCGATGGCCATCGAACGTACCCTGTCTATCATCAAACCAGACGCAGTTGCAAAAAACGTGATCGGCCAGATTTACTCGCGCTTTGAAAACTCAGGTTTGAAGGTAATCGCTGCGCGCATGATGCATTTGTCGCGTGTCGAAGCCGAAGGTTTTTATGCCGTGCATAGCGAGCGTCCCTTTTTCAAGGACTTGGTAGACTTCATGATTTCCGGCCCTGTTATGGTACAAGCGCTTGAAGGTGAAGATGCCATTGCAAAGCACCGCGATCTGATGGGTGCGACCGATCCCAAGAAAGCAGAAAAGGGCACCATCCGTGCTGACTTTGCCGATTCGATCGATGCCAACGCTGTACACGGCTCCGATGGCGCTGATACCGCCAAAGAAGAAATTGCCTATTATTTTCCAGCACTGAATGTCTATTCGCGTTGATTGCCGGAAAACTTCCAAGTACAACCCGGCTCTGGCCAAACGTCAGGCTGGGTCGCTGTAACAGGAAAGAATGATCATGACTGAACTCACCAACCTGCTGGGATTGGACCCTGCGCAACTGGTCGCTTATTGCAGCGCGTTGGGTGAGAAACCGTTTCGTGCCAAGCAGTTGCAGCGCTGGATTCACCAATACGGTGCCAGCGATTTCAACGCAATGACTGATTTGGCTAAATCATTGCGTGCCAAGTTGGCTACACGCGCCATCGTGGCCGCGCCGCCCGTGATCAGTGACCATACGTCACGCGATGGCACGCGCAAGTGGCTGTTCGATGTGGGGCAGGGCAATGCCATCGAAACGGTCTTCATTCCCGAGGAGAATCGCGGCACGTTATGCATTTCCACGCAAGCCGGATGTGCGGTCAACTGCCGCTTCTGTTCCACTGGCAAGCAAGGATTTAACCGCAATCTGACGACCGCTGAAATCGTCGGTCAACTCTGGATGGCAGAGTTCGAGTTGCGCCGCATGCACCCTGAGGGCAGCGAGCAGCGCACCACGCGACACATCACCAACGTCGTGATGATGGGCATGGGTGAGCCCTTGCTCAATTACGAACCCACGGTGGCAGCGCTGCGCTTGATGCTGGACGACAATGCCTATGGCCTCTCGCGTCGGCGCGTGACCCTGTCGACCAGTGGCGTTGTGCCCATGATTGACCGTTTGGCGCACGAATGTCCGGTAGCCCTGGCGGTGTCTCTGCATGCCTCCAACGACGCACTGCGCGATAGCCTGGTGCCACTCAACAAGAAGCATCCACTGGCCGACCTGATGGCCGCCTGCCGGCGCTATCTTGAATATGCCCCGCGGGACTTCATCACTTTCGAGTACTGCATGCTTGACGGTGTCAACGACACTCCAGCGCATGCGCGGGAATTGGTGGCCTTGGTCAGACAAGGTGCTGAGCCCATTCCCTGCAAGTTCAACCTCATTCCTTTCAACCCTTTCCCGGAGTCCGGACTGAAGCGTTCCACCAATGGACGTATCAAGGAATTTGCCCAAGTATTGATGGATGCCGGCATTGTGACCACCATTCGCAAGACGCGAGGTGATGATATCGATGCAGCATGTGGTCAGTTAGCGGGCGAAATTCAGGATAGGACACGGGTACAGGAACGCATGCAGAAAATGTCGGAATACCAACAAAAATTCGGCAAGGATTTCGGGCGGATCGTGGAGATACCGTCGTGAAAAAAAACAGGTCCATCGTTGTTCTGGCTGCGCTGACTACCGGCTTGCTGCTGGGCGCGTGCAG
>JBBSSV010000124.1:0-5919 GCA_038241705.1 Burkholderiales bacterium
CCTTTTATTGGCCTTGATATTGTCTGCGTGTGGGGGTGGTGGCGGAAGTAAATCAGCGGCTGGTTCACAGACCGTAGGGGGTTCGGAAGACGCTCAAGGTGGTGGAAGTTCCGAAGGCGGCCCAACTGGTGGTGATGTCGTGCAACCTCCTGTAGGGGAAGACAATAATTCAATTTCCGGGAAAGACAACAATTTAAATTCCGGGGAAGACAAGGAGGGTGCCTTGCTGGCTAGCCAGGCACAAAGGATTGCGTATTACGGAGATTCAACTATCGAGGGATGTCGCACCGAGACTAAATGCGGCAATCCTAGTCAATTTGTCCCAGAACCACCAACTATAACTTTTGAAAATTACTTGCGCAGCCGGGCCTCTGCTTTACAAAGTGTGACTAATGAAGGGGTAAGCAGCCAGAGCGCTTGTGACCTGAATGATGGTTGGAGCGGTAAGATGGCAAGTAGCAATGCCACTGTCATCATACTGAATCACGGAATCAATGATGCCAACCCAGAAAGCGGCATATCGCAAGAGCGCTATAGCAATTGTCTGACAAGTCTTGCTCAAACCGCTAAGAATGCCGGCAAGCGCGTTATTTTTGAGACGCCCAGCCCTGTGGATAATTCGTTTCTGGAAGGCTATGTGGAAGTGATGCGTACTGTCGCCGCTCAAGAAGGCCTTGACGTCATCGACCAGTATACGAAATGGAATACTGAGTTGGAAGAGCTGGGTGGGGATAGAGGAACCATCCTGCGCGACCGACAAAGCCCAGATGGCACCCATCCTATGGAAAGCTTCTATCGCCAGAAGGGCGAATATGCTGCCGAAGCTTATCTTCAGTTGCCGCTGTAAATCATCGCTGCCGGCCTGCCTGAGTGCCACTTTGACTCGGCAGGCCAGCATGCATATCGGAGAAAACCCATGCTGTCGAGTGTGTCCTTTGACAAGATCGGCGCTCTTGTAGCGCCATGATCCGTTCCCTAGAAGGCATTCGTGGCATCGCAGCGCTGATCGTGGCGCTGTATCACCTTGGCGTGGGTGCCCAGGTGTTTTCCGTGATCCGGAACGGCTACATCTTTGTCGATCTGTTTTTTGTGCTCAGCGGTTTCGTGATGTTTGCCGCCTATGGCAACCGTCTGAAAAACGCGCACGATCTGAAACTTTTCGTCATTCGCCGCTTCGGGCGGCTCTTTCCTTTGCTGGTGTTTACCACCATCGTTTTTATTCTGGTGGTCAATGGCATTGCCTTGGCCAAAAACCTGGCATTGGCCTACGGCTTGGGTGGGGTGCTGAATACACCGGAAGCGACTGCTTATCTGGTGCCTAGCCTTCTGGAAATACTGACTACGCTAACCATGACGCACAGTCTTGGCGTGTTCGACCATCTGATCTTGAATACGCCCAGCTGGAGTATCAGCACCGAGTTCTATGCCTATCTGGTGTTTGCGGCGGTGTGTTTGCTGTGGCGCCCGGCGCGACGTTTGCCGGTATTTTTTCTGCTAGTGCTGGCGGGTTACGGCATCAGTGTCTGGGCCACGGTCAATGTCCATGATTGCTTGGTCAAAGGCGGGTGCCTGTCGCTGACCTATGACTTTGGCTTTATGCGTTGTGTCTATGGTTTTTTTCTGGGTTCTCTGACTTGGGAGGCGACCCAGCGCTGGCGGGCTAATCTGCCGGCGTTGCAAGTGCTGTCGCTGGCGGGCGTGGCGGTGTTGTTGCTGTGGGTGGATGCGCATCCCGCGCTGGCTTTTGCCTTCCCGCTGGTGTTTGCCCTGATGATCTGGTCACTGTCGAAGGACAGTGGCTTCCTTGCCAAGATACTACTGTGGCCGTTTTTCCAGATGCTGGGCCAGCGCTCATATTCGCTGTATATGATGCACATGCCCTTGTTGCTGCTGTTTGACAACGTCAGTCGGCGGGTCGACGGTGTGGCCGCCAACGTGATGCTGGTGGTGGTTTATGTCTGGGCCTTGTGTGTGGTGTCAGGTTGGACCTATCGCCGCGTGGAAGATCCTTTCCGGATACGTTTCAATGAATGGTCAAAGCGGGCGACGCGCAATCCGGAACCCGTCGTCGAAGCCGAACTGCCGACGGTTGCGAGCAGCATGGATAAAGCGCTATAAGCAACGCAGCAACCAAGCAACGAGGCACACTCCAAGAAGTAAAAACACAAGGGCCGCTGCTCCAAAAGGACAGCGGCCCTTGTCATAAGGGTGCGGACGCAGCAGTCAGGGCTTGAGCACCACCTTCACGCATTCGTCCTGTTTGTGCTTGAACATTTCATAGCCCAGCGGCGCATCTTCCAGCGCCATGTGGTGGGTGATAATGCAGGCCGGGTCAATCTCGCCTTTTTGAATGCGCTGCAAGAGTGGTTCCATATAGCGTTGTACATGGGTCTGGCCAGTCTTGATGGTGAGCGAGCGGTTCATGATGGAACCCATGGGCACCTTGTCGATGAAGCCGCCATAGACGCCGGGAATGGAAACATGGCCACCGTTGCGGCAGGCCATAATAGCTTCGCGTAGGGAAGTGGGGCGGTCGCTTTCCAACTTGACCGCTGCCTTGACCCGGTCGTACATCCCAGGCAGACCCAGACCATGGGCTTCCATGCCGACGGCGTCAATACAGGCGTCGGGGCCGCGTCCGCCGGTCATTTCCTTCAACGCTTCCAGTACATGCACTTCTTCATAGTTCAGGGTTTCGGCGCGCGACAGCACCCGCGCCATGCGCAGGCGTCCGGGAAAGCGGTCGATGGCAATTACCCGTTCCGCGCCCAATAGATAGGCACTCTGGATGGCGAACTGGCCCACCGGGCCGCAGCCCCAAACGGCCACGGTGTCGCCGGGACGGATGTTGCAGTTTTCTGCCGCCATATAGCCGGTGGGAAGAATATCGGACAGAAACAGGACTTCGTCATCTTCCAGGCCATCAGGCACCTTGATCGGGCCGACATCGGCGTAGGGCACGCGCACATATTCGGCCTGTCCGCCGGCGTAGCCACCGGTCAGATGCGAATAACCGAATAGCCCAGCCGGCGAATGGCCCCATAGTTTTTCTGCGATGTCGGCGTTCGGGTTGGAGTTTTCACAAACTGAATACAGTTCCTCTTCGCAGAAAAAACAGTGGCCGCAGGCAATCGGGAAGGGCACTACCACCCGGTCGCCAGTGCGAAGCTTCTTGACAGCGCTGCCGACTTCCACCACTTCGCCCATGAATTCGTGGCCGAGAATATCGCCTTTTTCTAGCATCGGGATGAAGCCATCGTACAGATGTAGGTCAGAGCCGCAGATCGCGGTGGAACTGACCTTGATGATGGCGTCGCCCGGATTCAGGATGCTCGGGTCGGGCACGGTTTCGACGCGTACATCGTTTTTTCCATACCAGACGGTGGCTCTCATCCTGGTTCTCCTTTTCTCAGCAGACGTGCCACCGGGCTGCGTGGCCCTGCGCTTTGTCCAAGAGTGGTGGCAATCTCGCCGGTTTCGATCAATTGCTTGAAGTGACGCAGATCGTCCACGACTTGCTGTGCGGGCTCTTCCCCGAACAGTTTGGCAAGTAGGGCAGCGGGTTTGCCGCCGGGTGGCTTGTATTCCAGGGAAACCCGCACCACCGTTCCACGTTCCCCAGCAGCGCGCGTGAAACTGACGCTGCCGGTATGATCAATATCGCCACCCGGCAGCGCTTGCCAGGCTAGCAATTCGTCCGGTTGATCGTTGGTCAGTTTCGACTCCCATTCCACACTGGTCCCGCCCGGTGCTCGCACCCGCCAGCGTGAATGTGTGTCCGACAGCACCTCAACATCTTCTAGATGCTGCATGAAGCATGGCAGGTTTTCCAGGTCGCGCCAGAAGCGATAACACTCCTCACGAGGTCGGTTGATGGTAATGCGCTTGTCAATGTTGATTGCGCCTTTAATGGCTGGCAGGCCCTGCGGATGAGTGGCCTGGCGCCGGCGTTGCATGCCAACCCAAATATCAACCGCTGCAATGCCAGCGACTGCTGTCGCGGCAAGCGCCAATTGTCGACGGCGCGCATGTGGATGGCGTGCCGCTGCGCCCAGCAAGACTAGGTCCAAAGCATCACCAGCCACCCGGCTCCAGACCCAGGGGGTAACCTGCGGCTGGGTGAGCAAGCCAATTCCGCTGCTTAATTCACGTACTCCTACGGCGCGTATTAAGCCTGCCGATTTGGTTGGGACGCCGCTTGCTGCGGCCACCTTGCGCGGCACTAACAATTGCGCCACGCCCAAGCCCAGGCTGAACCAGCCCAGCAACCGAATGCATTGTTGGATATCGCTGGATTGCCGGTACACGTTAGCCGGCAGTACAGGATGACGGCCCGGGCGCCGACCTTGCAAAAGCGCTGTGCGAGGTTTCAATGGGAAATTAGCGGGTTCTGAAACCCTGCTGGATTGTTGCTGCGACGCGCCTGGTGGTTGCTGATCTGGCGGTTCTGCGGAAGAAGTTGAATGGTCCGACGGATTCTGCATGCCTGTCTCCATGAGGGGTCAACATCGGCAAGACCGTGGCACTTGGCGGAACCTTGCGATCACGGCATATTCAATTAGATTTCCATTTAGTCATGTTGGCAAAACAGTAGTTCCCATAGGCTTTCAGAAAAAAAGGGTTTTAGGCGGGGGCTTTATGTTTGCGTGTTGGTTTGCGGGTTGTACGCTTAGGTCTGGGAGCAAGCAGGGCAGGGATCGTTTGCTGTTTCAGGAACGCCAGCACCGCTGCTTCAATTTCGGTCAGGCCATGCAGCGCCTTGCGCGACCTAAGTATTGAGACCGGCGCCCACAGTGCGTCGAGTTGCCCGTTCAAATAGGCTTCGACCAGTGCCGGGTGGACGTAGCATTTGCGGCAGATCGCTGGCGTGTTGCCCAAGCGAGCAGCGACGCTTTCGATTGCTTGCGTTACTTCTTTTTTGGCCTGCGCCTGATTCTCGGCCGGCCCGCAGGCTTGCAGGACCTGGGCAGCAAGCACAGTGCCGTACCAGGTACGAAAATCCTTGGCGGTAAAGTCTTCGCCGCAGAGCTGGCGCAGGTAGTCGTTGACATCGGCCGAATCCACGCTATGCAGTGTGCCTTCTTCGTCCTGATACTGGAACAGTTCCTGGCCCGGCAATTCGCGCATACGGCCGATGATGCGTGCTAGCCGGCGGTCGGACAGGCGAATGGCATGAGCCACGCCGCTCTTGCCGCGAAAGCGAAATTCCACTGCACTGCCGGCCACGCGTACATGGCGACGGCGCAAGGTCGTCAGGCCAAAAGAGCAGTTTTCGCGGGCATAGCTTTCATTGCCAATGCGGATCATGGTTTCCTGCAGCAGGCGCACGATGATGGCCAGCACTTTGTCGCGAGGAAAGCCGCGCCGCGCCAGATCAGCTTCCAATTGCGTGCGTAGCGCCGGTAAGGCCTCGCCAAAAGCCACCATGCGATCGTATTTGGCGGCATCGCGCACGACACGCCAGCGCACGTGGTAACGGTACTGCTTGCGCCCACGCGCATCACGTCCGGTTGCCTGGATGTGGCCGTTGACCCGTGGACAAATCCAGACATCGGTCCAGGCTGGCGGGATCGACAATGCCCGGATGCGCTGCAGTATTGCTTCATCCGTTACCCGCTGACCCTCCGCATCGCGGTAGGCAAATTTCCCCCGGATTGTTTCACGTGAAATCCCCGGACCCTCGTCGCTGACATGCCGCAGCCCAGCTTGGCGTGCCACGGCCAAGCAGTCGCTTGCAGAAGAGGATGGAGCGGTCGCCAACGACGCTGTTTTCATGCCATCGCAACAAGGTAAGATACAACGTTGAATGTGAAGCAACCCGTGCATGATGACAGGGTTTTTTTGCGTCGACGTCTCTTTGGCGCCGTGCCACCGCCTTATTTGCGCCGTGCTTGCGCTAACTTAATCGAGCTCGCCAAC
>JBBSSV010000125.1:0-5883 GCA_038241705.1 Burkholderiales bacterium
CTTCGCAGCAACGCCCCCCAGGCTCGACCGGGCCCAATCTGCCGGCATTCCCCGTAGCCCAGCCCGGTTTGCCCACGACCAGCACGGCAGTTAGTGCCGAACCGGCATCCTGAAACCGGATCAAAGTATGATGGAATCTCGATTACTGCCCTATGCCTTTGCCCGCGACTACGTCCTGCTGGCTTCGCGCAACGGTGTGACAGGCGGCGTGGTCGAAGTCTGCGTCTCTGAAGCAACGCCGCCGGCCGCTATTGCCGAAGTTACTCGCCGCTTTGGCCGGGTCAAGCTGCGGCGCATGGCCCGGGCGGAACTTGACAGTGCTATTGCCAAGGCCTATGCAGGCTCTGGCGGCGATGCCGCGCAAGTGGTAGACGAGTACGAGTCCGACCTGGACCTGAACCAGTTGATGCTGGACATGCCGGCAATTGAAGACTTGTTGGAGTCAGCCGACAACGCGCCCGTGATCCGCATGATCAACGCCTTGCTGACACAGGCTCTACGCGAAGGCGCGTCTGACATCCATATCGAACCGTTCGAGCAGGTATCGGTGGTGCGCTTTCGCATCGACGGCAGTCTGCGCGACATCGTGCGACCCAAGAAGGCCATTCACGCCTCGCTGATTTCGCGCATCAAGATCATGTCGCACCTGGATATTGCCGAAAAACGCCTGCCACAGGATGGCCGCATCACCCTGCGTGTGGGCGGCCGGCCGGTGGACGTGCGAGTCTCGACTCTGCCTACTGGCCACGGCGAGCGCGCCGTACTGCGCCTGCTGGACAAGGAGGCAGGCCGACTGGACCTTAACAATCTGGGCATGCATCCCAGCACCCAGGCTCAGTTCGACAAACTGGTGACCCAGCCACACGGCATCGTGCTGGTGACGGGTCCCACGGGTTCGGGCAAGACCACGACCCTGTATGCGGCGCTGTCGCGCCTGAACGCCAGCACCACTAATATTCTGACGGTAGAAGACCCGATCGAATACGAATTGACAGGCGTTGGCCAGACCCAGGTCAATGCGCGCATCGACATGAGCTTTGCCAAGGCCTTGCGGGCCATCTTGCGCCAAGATCCAGACGTCATCATGATTGGCGAGATCCGAGACCTGGAAACCGCACAGATTGCAGTCCAGGCTTCGCTCACTGGCCACCTGGTGCTGGCCACTTTGCACACCAACGACGCCGCCGCAGCCGTGACCCGGCTGCTGGACATGGGCATCGAGCCCTTTTTGCTGTCGTCGTCGCTGTTGGGCGTGGCGGCCCAGCGGCTGGTGCGAAAACTCTGTCCCGAGTGCAAGCATTTCGATGGTGAGTACTGGCAGGCGGTAGGATGTGAGCAGTGCGGCCAGACCGGCTATCAGGGGCGGGTGGGCGTCTACGAACTGCTGATGACTACCGATCCTATCCGCGCTCAGATCCATGAACGGGCGTCGGAAGCCGAAATCCGCGCCACCGCCATGGCGGATGGCATGCGCAGCATGCGCGAGGACGGCGAGCGCTGGCTGGCCGATGGCACCACCACCCTGGCCGAGTTAATGCGCGTGACCAAGGATTGATGTCGATGTTCACTTTTTGCCAACGAGACTGCCGTGCCTGCTTTTCGCTACGAAGCCGTTGATGCCACCGGTGCGACCCGCAAGGGCATTGTCAATGCCGACAGTGCTCGTTCGGCCCGTGCCGACTTGCGGGCTCAGGCTCTGGTGCCGATCACGGTCGATCCCATTGCTAGTCAAGCCGAAGAAGGCGGTGGGGGCCGCAGCCGCAGCTTTGGCGATAAGCTCTCCACCAACGAACTGGCGCTGCTGACGCGCCAACTGGCCAGTCTGCTAGAAGCCAGCCTACCGCTGGAGCAGGCCTTGTCGGCCCTGCTGGAGCAGGCCGAGCGGCCTTACATGCGTGACTTGTTGGCCTCGGTGCGCTCTGACGTCATGGGCGGGGCATCGCTGTCCTCTGCCTTGGCCAACCGGCCGCGCGACTTTGCCGATATTTACCGGGCACTGGTGGCTTCGGGTGAGCAGATCGGTCAGTTGGCACGGGTACTGTCGCGTTTGGCCGACTACATTGAGCGCCGCAATGCCCTTGTGCAGAAGGTCAAGCTGGCTTTTACCTATCCCGCCATCGTCACCCTGGTGGCGTTTGCCATCGTCATTTTTCTGCTGACCTATGTGGTGCCGCAGATTGTCTCGGTGTTTGCCAATACCAAGCAGGAACTGCCTTTCCTGACAGTGGTGATGCTGGCGATCTCGGATTTCGTGCGCGCCTATGGCTGGCTTGTGGCGCTGATCGTGGCAGTGCTGTTCTGGCTTTGGCGGCGTGCCCTGCGCAACCCAGATGTCAAGCTGCGCTGGCATACTTGGTTGCTGGAGGCGCCGCTGTATGGCAAGTTCGAACGCAGCCTGAATACGGCACGCTTTGCCAGTACTCTCGCTATTACCACTGGCTCGGGCGTGCCCATCCTGCGCGCCCTGGAAACCAGTCGCGATACGCTGTCAAACGTGGCCATGCGGCTCCAAGTGGAGGAGGCTACCAACCACGTACGCGAAGGCGTGGGTCTGGCACGAGCGCTCTCGGCCCGCAAGCATTTTCCGCCGATGCTGATCCACATGATCCGCGCCGGTGAAGTTACGGGCGAACTTCCGGCCATGCTGGACCGGGCTGCCAACGCCCAAGAGCAAGACCTCGAGCGCCGAGCCATGACAATTGCCAACCTGCTGGAGCCGGTGCTGATTCTGGCCATGGGCGTGGTGGTGCTGCTGATCGTGCTAGCCGTGCTGATGCCCATCATCGAGATCAACCAACTGGTACGCTGATCACCAAGGATAAGAATGAAACGTTGGCCTTTGCCGCTCGTTGCAAGCTTTGTATTGTTCCTAGCGCTGTGCGCAAGCCTGGCGTACTGGGCGTTGCAATTTTTTGCACCGTCCCAGCGTCCGGTAGCCACTGCGCCAGCTACAGTGGTACAACCGGCAGACCTGTCTGCGGCTGCCAGTTTGTTTGGGGGCAGCGGTAACATGGCGCTGGCCAGCAACTTCACTTTGCAAGGCGTGGTGCTGTCGGGAACCTCTGGTCAAAGCATCGCCATCCTGAGTGCCAATGGCGAGCCGGCCAAGGCGGTGGCAATGGACATGGAAATCGTGCCCGGGATTACCGTCAAGGAAGTGCATCGGAGTTATGTGCTTCTGGATGATGACGGCGCCATGAAACGGGTGGAACTCCCACTAGAGCCACCCCTATTAGGTAGTGGCAGTGCGGCCCCGGTTTCCACGCGCCCTGGGGACAGCGCTGGCGCTTCGCCCGAGGGCGCAAGCGCCACCAGCAACAGCGCCTTTGCGCGACGTCGGATGCCTTCAGCAATGCCGGCACAGCAGGCGCGTCCAAGCTCTCAACAAGCCCAGCCTCAGCAAGACACGCTGCCAGCCCAGCAGCCGCAAGCCGTATCCCCAACCCCGCCATCACCTGCTCCCGCAGGCCAGGATGGCGCTGAACCTGCTGCCATGTCCGCTGCCCCGGTGGTCAACGGGCAGCAAGCAGCCGAGCCGGGCACCGAGCCTTCCTCAGAGTCGCTATGAAAAGCCCGCTGGGACAGTGACTGTGCCAGCGGGCTTTAGCCTGCAATCCGGACGGCGTTCTGCCGCCAGGCTTTAAAGTACGTAACGTGATAGGTCTTCGTCGATAGCCAGTTCACCCAGGCGCCGGTCGACATAGGCCGCATCGATTTCCACGGTCTTCTCGTCAAGGGTACTGGCGCTAAACGATACCTCTTCCAGTAGCTTTTCCATGACGGTATACAGTCGTCGGGCACCAATATTCTCGGTTTTTTCGTTAACGGAAAAGGCGATCTCGGCAAGACGCTGGATCCCGTCGTCCTGGAATGCAACGGTGATGCCCTCAGTCTCGAGCAAGGCCTTGTACTGCGTAGTCAGGCAGGCGTCAGTGCCAGTAAGAATGCGCACGAAGTCCTCGATCAAGAGCGAATCCAGTTCCACCCGAATCGGAAGGCGACCCTGCAATTCCGGAATTAAATCGGACGGCTTGGCCAGATGGAAGGCGCCGGAGGCAATGAAGAGGATGTGGTCGGTCTTGACCATGCCGTACTTGGAATTGACAGTGGTGCCTTCAACCAACGGCAGCAAGTCACGTTGCACGCCCGCACGCGAGACGTCGGCTGTGCTGCCGCCTTCAGAGCGCGAAGCGATCTTGTCGATTTCATCCAGGAAAACGATGCCATTTTGTTCAACATTGGCGATGGCCTTTTGCTTAAGGTCTTCGTCGTTGACCAGTTTGGCGGCTTCTTCGTCGATCAGGATCTTCAGCGCGTCGCGAATTTTCAACTTGCGGGGTTTCTTGCGTTGGTTGCCCAAGCCGGAAAACATCGATTTGATCTGCTCGGTCATTTCTTCCATACCGGGTGGGGCCATGATTTCCATCTGGGTACTGGGATCGGCCACTTCCAGTTCGACCTCGCGTTCGTCAAGCAACCCTTCGCGCAGACGCTTGCGAAATTCCTGGCGCGTGCTGTTGCCAGGGTCGGCTTGCTTGCTTTCGGTCGACTGGTTGCTGCTGAAGCCAAAGTCCCGCGCCGGCGGCAGCAGGATGTCGAGTATCCGGTCTTCAGCGGCATCTTCGGCCCGCGCTCGCACCTTGTGCTTTTCCAACTCGCGGGTTTGTTTGATGCCGATATCCACCAAGTCGCGGATGATGGTGTCGACGTCGCGTCCGACATAGCCGACTTCAGTGAACTTGGTGGCTTCAATCTTGATGAAGGGCGCGCCAACCAGTCTGGCCAGCCGACGTGCGATCTCGGTCTTGCCCACGCCAGTGGGGCCAATCATCAGGATGTTCTTGGGGGTGATTTCGTTGCGCAAGGGCTCAGGCACCTGCTGGCGACGCCAGCGATTGCGCAGGGCAATGGCGACGGCGCGCTTGGCCTTGTCCTGGCCAACCACGTGTTTATCAAGTTCAGAGACGATCTCTTGCGGGGTCATGTTCATGATGCATCTTTTTGAAAAAGGGAGTTAAAGCAGGGCGCGCCAATGCTGACGCCATGCGGCAGCATTGGCCGCTGCGCCTTACTCCAGTGTTTCGATGGTGTGCGACAAATTGGTATAGATGCACAATTCGCCGGCCACGGTCAGAGCCTTCTTGACGACGTCAAGCGGTGGCAAGTCAGTGTTTTCCTGTAGCGCCTTGGCGGCGGATTGCGCATACGCGCCACCCGAGCCAATCGCGCCAATGCCGTCTTCCGGCTCCAGCACGTCACCATTGCCAGTGATGATCAGGGTACTTTCCCGGTCGGCTACTAGCAACATGGCTTCCAGTCGGCGCAGCATGCGGTCGGTGCGCCAGTCCTTGGCCAGTTCGACCGAGGCCCGCATCAGATTGCCCTGGTGTTTTTCCAGCTTGGATTCGAAACGTTCGATCAGGGTGAAAGCATCGGCGGTGCCTCCGGCAAATCCGGCCAGCACCTTGTTGTTGTAGAGCTTGCGCACCTTGCGTGCGCTGCCCTTCACGATGATGTTGCCCAGCGTGACCTGGCCGTCACCGCCTAGCGCCACCGTGCTGCCACGTCGTACCGATAAAATTGTCGTGCCGTGAAATTGTTCCATCCCTGCCTCTGAAGTCCTGAGTAAACACCCAATGATTGCAGACATGGGGCCGTCCGGCACAAATGCAAGCTGTTTTCTAAAGGGAGAGTGGCTGGAAGGCGCTTTTAATGCTTGCGCGGAACGACCCGCACCAGATCTTTTAGACCGACGACGTCGAACAGGATGGCGACCAAGTGGCTGACGGAGTGCAGTTCGATGGTGCGCCCGGCCAGTGGCGCGAGGCAGCTGAGCAGTTGCCCAGCAGCGTTGAAATCAACCCGGTTCAGGCGTGAACAATC
>JBBSSV010000126.1:0-5834 GCA_038241705.1 Burkholderiales bacterium
ACTGCTTTTAAGCATTTCTGATTAGACATTTCGCTGTCAATACAAAAAACCGGACTTTTCAGTCCGGTTTTTTGTTGAATCCAGACTGACAGCCTGAGAGATTTCTGTATCGACGTTTTTCCTACGCCATGTGAAGACTACCGCCAAGTTACCTGTTGCCCTCGCTAGCTTACTCAGTCTGCTTGAGTCGTTTTCAGGGCTTCGGCTTCGTATTGTGCAAAGACCTTGGCCAGTACCGTTTCCGTTTCTTCCGGGCTGCCAATGTCCACGCCCAGTTCACGCAACAAACCATCCTGCAAGCCGTACACCCAGCTGTGCACCGTCAATGGTTGGCCACGCTCCCAGGCGTCGCGCACGATGGTGGTTTCGCAAATGTTGGAAACCTGCTCCAGTACATTCAGCTCTACCAGTCTGTCCAGGCGGTCACGGTCTGGCAACACTTCTCCCAGATAGCGGCCGTGCTTGCGGTGCACATCTTGTACATGACGCAGCCAGTTATCGGCCAGGCCGATGCTGCGCTTGGTCATGGCAGCATGCACGCCAGAGCAGCCATAGTGGCCGCAGACGATCACGTGCTTGACCTTGAGCACTTCTACTGCGAATTGCAGCACCGATAGGCAGTTCAGATCGGTATGGACGACCAGGTTAGCCACATTTCGATGCACGAAGACTTCGCCCGGCAAGACGCCCAGCAGTTCGTTAGCCGGCACCCGGCTGTCGGAGCAGCCGATCCACAGGTATTCGGGGGCTTGCTGGGCAGCCAGCTTCTTGAAAAAATCAGGATCGCGACTGATGATATCAGCGGCCCACTTGCGGTTATTGCTCAATAATTCTTCGACTGTTGTTCCAGGCATGGGCTCATCCAGAGTGAAGGCACAGGCGATGCCGGCCTTCTTGTACACAAAAAAATGGACTTCATTTTATAGGAATTTATTGCCTTTTTTCATGTTGAGCTCTCCGTGATGTCTTGCTCAATCCCAATCATGAGTCTGTCAAAGCATTCATTCTTTTTGCATTTAGAGATGAGCAATGTTGCCTGAATGCGTTTCCTAGTCTTGCAGACGGCTGCTTTTCACAAGAATCGACCTTATAATCCACTATGCATATATGCAGGATGTTGCATATAAATAAATTATCGATTGGAGTCAAACATGAAAACCAGCGCACGTAATCAGTTCTTGGGCAAAATCAGCCAGATCAAGCAGGGATCGGTCAATGATGAAATTGAACTCGTCATTGCTAACGGTGAAAAAATCGTCGCGACCGTCACTTGCGAGAGCACGGAAAACTTGGGACTTAAAGTGGGCGGCGAAGCGTTCGCGTTAATCAAGTCTTCTTCCGTCATCCTGGTGACTGACGAAGAAGGCGTACGTTTTTCCGCACGCAACTTTCTGAAAGGCAAAGTGGTGCGTGTCGTACCGGGTGCGATCAACAGCGAAGTCGTGCTGGATTTGTCCGATGGCGTCGTCATTGCCGCAGTCGTGACCAACGAAAGCGTCAAGCATCTCAACTTGACTGCGGGCATGTCTGCTTCTGCGATGTTCAAAGTCTCGAACGTCATCCTGGGCGTATCTGCTTAAACAGGCAAACACTCACACCCTGACAAGCAAGATCCTGTAGCGCGTGCCCCTCGCCAGGCATACGCCTTCTGCTCCCGACCTCGGTTGGTTGGTTACTTGGTTGGTTGTTCGTACACCTTCAATCATGCCCACGCGCCATTTGGCGCGCCAAGTGTCAGCCGCTAGTAACCTCCGATATCGCCTAAATTTGACCTTGCTATAGCGTTGCCCATTGCGAAACCACCTACAGTCAGCCATGAACCAGAGGGAATTCCAGACGTGCTTCCAGGCCGCCATGTGGTCCCGCCAGCAAACTTAGGCTGCCGCCATGCTGAACAGCAATGGCATCGGCAATCGACAACCCCAAGCCACTTCCCTGCCCCGCCTGATCACGCCAGAAACGTTGTACAGCCTGCGCTCGCGCTTTTGCCGACATGCCAGGACCACGATCGTGCACAATCAGGGTAACGTGTTCAGCCGATGTCTGCGCCAGCAGCGTCACCAAACTGCCAGTTGGAGAGTAGAGCAAGGCATTGTCCAACAAATTGCGCAGTGCCAGGCCGCCGAGCAAAGCCGGAACTGGCAGACGTACGCCCGGATCGTAGGCACTGGTTTCGATGCGGTCTACTAAGGAGTCTGGCAGCTCACTCATTGCCAGCTTGAGGATGGCCTGCAGGGTCGCTGGCTCCTTGTCTCCGGCTGATAGCCGTCCCTCAACCCGGGTCAGGGTCAGCAGTTGCTCTAGCACTCTTTCAAGACGTTGCACCCCTTCTTCAGCACAAATCAGGGCTTCTTGTCTGTCCTGCTCGGAAGACAAGCGGGCGACTTGCAAGTGGGTCTTGATGCCCGTCAGGGGCGTACGCAACTCATGCGCAGCATCGCCGGTGAAGCGTCGCTCCCGTTCCATTGCAGTGCGCGTACGCTCCAGATGTAGGTTGAGGGTATGCACCAAGGGTGCCAGTTCGGTCGGCAATTGAGTTTCAGAGAGCGGGTACATGGCGTCCGGGGTGCGCGTTGCCATCGCCCTGCGAATGGCTTCCAGCGGGGCCAAGGCTTTGCCCGTGCCAAACCACAGCACCAGCAGACTGCCCAGCATCGCAATCAGGAAGGGCACCGCTGCAGCCACGCCCACGCCTTGGAGCAGTTCCTGCCGCCGATTCATGCGATCAGCCGTGGTAATGTGCACCTTGCCCTGTTGCAGGGTGTAGCTGCGCCACTTCTGGCCCGCGAGCATGCGGGTACCGAATCCAGTAACTTCCTGTCCCAGTCCTGGAGGGCTGTTCTGCGTACGCGCCACGACTTCTCCGCGCAAGAGCTTGATTTCACAGGCCACACCTCCACTCGCCAGCACATTCAGTTCAGGACTGGTGGGCGCGGACAACGCCTGCGCCGGGAGCTGTGCAACCAGTCCAGCAACCATGTGGGCCGAGGCCGCTAGCCGTTCATCCAGAGCCTGGCGAAATTCCGAGCGCAAATCCAGCCACATCCAGACCGAGGCTGCGCTCCACAGCAGCGTGAAGGACAAACCCAAGATTGCCAGTAGACGCAGACGCAGGCTCATTCGCCAGCCTTGCCCAGACGATAGCCGATGCCGCGTACTGTTTCGACGATCTGCGGTCCCAGTTTGCGCCGTAGATGATGAATGTGGACATTGATGGCATTACTTTCGACGTTTTCGGAAAAGCCGTACAGGCTGTCCTGGACTTGCTCCGTTGTCAGGATGCGTTGACCGGCGTGCAGAAAAGCCTGTAGGAGCACCAGTTCGCGACGTGACAGCGTGATTGACTCGCCTTTCAGGGTGACTTGCGAGGTGGCGGGCTCGAAGCAAAGCTCACCGTGCTCGATGCGGTCGATGCTGCGTCCGGCCATGCGTCGCTGCAGTGCGTGCAGACGCGCCACCAGTTCGCCTAAATCAAAGGGTTTGACCAGATAGTCGTCGGCCCCGGCCTGCAGCCCGGCTACACGTTGCTCGACGGTATCGCGTGCGGTCAGGATCAGCACCGGCAAGTCGCAGCCTGCTGCGCGCCACTGCTGCAGCAACTGTATGCCATCACCATCGGGCAAGCCCAAATCCAGAACGACGCCGTCGAAATGACCATACTGGAGCGCCTGGCACGCACCTGCAGCGCTGGCAACATGGTCGACCGTCATGGCATGCAAGCGCAGGCCAGTGCTTACGCCACTGGCAATCAAGGCATCGTCTTCCACCAGTAGTACATGCATGGTCAAGTCATCCGTAAACAAGTTATTGAAGCGTTTCACTATAACGGTGAATACCATCTGGCAGCATAGCGCTTGCCGCCATGGTGTCATTCAGCCTGTCACGCCTTCCCGATTAGCCGGCAGAGGTCGGCTACAGTTCGCCACAGGAATGCTTCTTGGCTTTACAGACTAGGCGGCGCACGCACATCATTCATGGACGTCGGCGAGCGTTAAGATTTCTTAACGCTGCCTTAATCGCCAACGCGTAGCATCAGCCTCGTTCCCACAGGCAAGCCTGCCTGGCGCATTGGCGCTTGTCGCCTTCAAGCGAGACGCGATCAAGCTCGCCCCTTTGTTTGTCTTTCACTTACCGCGAGACCACGCTGCTTCATGCATCTTTCCGCTCTCTCACATAACTCTCTTCTTGCTTTCACGAGGACATGCTGATGGATTCCCTAACCATTGGCCCCTTCGCCCTACCGCTTGGGCCACTGCTGTTGCTGGTCGCTGTCACATTGGGTAGCTACCTCGGAAAATGGCGTGGCCGGCGCATGGGAATGGATGTTGAGCCACCACTCTGGACCATTTTGGTAGTGGGCGTGGTCGCGGCTCGACTGGTGTTCGTAGCGGCTTACTGGAACAGCTATCAGGTTGCACCTTGGCGTATTCTGGATATTCGCGACGGTGGCTTTACGCTTGCTGCCGGGCTGGCTGCGGCAGTGCTCGCTGGCCTATGGTTTCTCTTGCGTCGTCGATCAGAACGTCAGCCCTTGCTGCTGGCATTCCTCACGGCGGGAATCGTCTGGGGTCTGGGCAGCTTGCTAGCGGCGCAACCGTTTTCCGACAAAGCCACCCTTCCAACCATCGTGCTGCAGGATCTGCAAGGCCAGCCAGTGGCGCTAGAATCATTGCGAGGAAAACCCGTTGTGATCAACCTCTGGGCCAGCTGGTGCGGACCTTGCCGACGCGAGATGCCGGTGCTGCGTGACGCCCAGACGCGCTATCCGGACGTGCGCTTTGTATTTGCCAACCAAGGGGAATCGGCCGATACGGTGCGCGCCTACCTGGTTGCAGAAGGCCTGGCCTTACGTAACGTTGTGCTTGACACCAGCTTGGAACTGGGCAAGAGCATCGGCTCGGGAGCGCTGCCGACGACCCTGTTCTATGATGCACAGGGGCAGTTGCAGGATCGGCGCATGGGCGAGCTGTCCAACGCCAGCCTGTCGCAGCGTCTTCGGCCCTTACAGACAGGCAACTGATCATGGCTGAATGACGATTGCAGCCAAGAATTTGCTGTATTGCCTGCCTTATTTTTTCATGAACAGACTCGCACAGTGCCCTGCGCGGACAAGCCTCTTACAGATTCACAACATGAATGCAATGACCTCCCGACTTTCCTTGCAACGATCCGATTTCCTGACGCGTAGTCTGGCACTGCTGGTGTTGAATTTGGCGCTGGCACTGACCTTACTATTGCCCGGCCATGCCAGCTCAAAAGAGGACTACCTGTCACCGGAAGACGCTTTCCAGGTCAGTGCGCGCATGGAGGATGCAGGCACCATTGTCATCGACTACCGCATTGCCGACGGCTATTACTTGTACCGAGAGCGTTTCAATTTTGAAGCGGAAGATGCTCGACTAGGCACACCAACACTGCCGCCAGGCAAGGTGCAATACGACGAAACCTTTGACAAGGAGCTGGAAACCTATCGCAACGCAGTGACCGTCCGGGTGCCGGTCGAGGCCAGCGGACCGTTTGTCCTGAATGCAGGCTACCAAGGCTGTGCTGATGCCGGTCTGTGCTATCCCCCCACAACGCAAAAGGTGCGACTGACGCCAACGTTGCTGGGCACGCCGGGAACGGATGTGGCCGGTGGGAACAATATCTATAGTGATGCCGGCAGCAGTTCGGCCTCCACGGAAACTGGCCGGATCGAAGCATCCTTACAGAGTGGAAAACTGCTGGTGGTCATGCCCCTGTTTCTGCTGCTAGGCCTGGGCCTGGCTTTCACGCCCTGCGTCTTGCCGATGGTGCCTATCCTTTCCTCCATCATTCTGGGGGATAGGGATAAG
>JBBSSV010000127.1:0-5828 GCA_038241705.1 Burkholderiales bacterium
GCTATGGTGACGTTGGCAAAGGTTCGGCCCAAGCCATGCGCGCCTTGTCGGCTCAGGTCTGGGTAACTGAAGTGGATCCGATCTGCGCCCTGCAGGCCGCCATGGAAGGCTACCGTGTGGTGACCATGGACTATGCCGCTGAGCACGGGGACATCTTTGTTACCGCCACCGGCAATTACCATGTGATCACCCATGACCACATGCAGCGGATGAAGAATCAGGCCATCGTCTGCAACATCGGTCACTTCGACAATGAGATCGAGGTTGCGGCCCTGAAGCAGTACACCTGGGAAAACATCAAGCCGCAGGTGGACCACATCATCTTCCCCGACGGCAAGCGCATCATCCTGCTAGCCGAAGGCCGCTTGGTTAACCTGGGCTGCGGCACCGGCCATCCTTCGTATGTGATGAGCTCGTCCTTTGCCAACCAGACCATCGCCCAGATCGAGCTGTTCACCAACACCTCCGCCTATCCAGTAGGGGTGTACACCTTGCCCAAGCATCTGGATGAGAAAGTGGCGCGGCTGCAGTTGCAAAAGCTGAATGCCCAGCTCTCGACTCTGACTCAAGTGCAGGCCGACTACATAGGCGTGGCGCAGAGTGGGCCCTACAAGCCCGAGCACTACCGCTACTAAGTCGTTGCCGCGCACTAGCAATCTGCTGGCTGGCGATCAGGACAGAGCGCCTGCCTGATCGTGCCGGCTCGCGTGTTACGTCCTCTCGCGGGCCAGCCTGGGAGAGGACCGCTATGTGCGCTTAATCTGGGTTGCTGGCTTGGTCTGGTGTGGCCGCGCAAGACTGGTTTGCTGTTCAATTTTTCACGGAAATTTCTCATGCGTTTGCTGATTACCTGGCTGATCAATGCCTTGGCACTGCTCGCCTTGCCCTACCTGATGCAGTCGATTGAAATCCGCAGCGTCTGGACGGCCCTGTTCGCCGCCCTAGTGTTGGGCTTGGTCAATACCTTGATTCGTCCGGTGCTGGTGTTGTTGACTCTGCCGGTGACGGTGCTGACTCTGGGGCTGTTCATCCTGGTGATCAATGGCCTGATGTTCTGGGCAGTAGCGTCGCTGGTCAGCGGCTTTCATGTGGCGGGTTTCTGGCCGGCCGTGGGCGGCGCGCTGCTTTATACGCTGATTTCGTGGATCCTGTCTTCTCTCATTCTCAAAGAGCCATGACTCAGAAAAACTTCAGCATTGAATTCTTTCCCCCTAAAACGCCCGCTGGGGTGGAAAAGCTGCGGGTGACGCGCGCCAAGCTGGCGCAATTGGGGCCCCGTTATTTTTCGGTTACATTTGGCGCGGGCGGCTCTACCCAGCAAGGTACTCAGAAAACGGTGTATGAAATTTGTCGCGAAGGGCACGAAGTCGCACCGCACCTGTCCTGTCTGGGCAGTTCGCGTGAAAGCTTGCGTGCCATGCTTAAGGAGTACCAGGCCAATGGCATTCGTCGGCTAGTAGCCCTGCGCGGAGATTTGCCCAGTGGCTACGGCGCGCTGGATTTGGGATCGACCGAGTTTCACTATGCTAATGAGTTGATCGAATTCATTCGCGCTGAAACCGGTGACTGGTTCCACATCGAAGTCGCGGCGTATCCGGAAATGCATCCTCAGGCCAAGTCGCCACAGGAAGACCTGACCAACTTCGTGCGCAAGGTAAACGCCGGCGCCGATGCCGCCATCACCCAGTATTTCTACAACGCCGACGCCTATTTCAGGTTTGTCGAACAGGCGCACAAGGCTGGCGTGACGGTGCCGATCACGGCTGGCATCATGCCGATCACCAACTACTCCCAGTTGATGCGCTTTTCGGACATGTGTGGTGCCGAGATCCCGCGCTGGGTTCGCCTGAAGCTGGCCAGTTTCGGTGACGATAGCGACTCGATCCGCGCCTTTGGCCTGGATGTGGTGACCCAGTTGTGCGAACAGTTGCTCGCAGGCGGCGCCCCCGGCTTTCACTTCTATACTCTGAACAATGCCACGGCCACTTCGACCATCTGGCAGCGCCTGAATCTTTCGGCCTGGAGTCAAGAAGCTGTGCGTACCGCCTGAATTGCGTCAGTAATCAGGGAAGTGGCGCGGCGCGCCCAACTTCGGTCAGCACCAGGTCCAGCGGAATGTCATGGGCATCGCTGGTAAATTCAGCCCGCTGGCTAGAGTAGGCCACGCCAATCGTATACGGGCGGGGCGGCCGAGCCAGAGTGCGGTCGTAGTAGCCGGCCCCGTAGCCTAGGCGAAACCCTCGTGCGTCGAAGCCGACGCAGGGAATCAACAAGGCTTGGGGCTGCAGCGGCTGAGAACGGTCTTGGGGCGCTGCCACGCCGCAGACATCACGACCGAGGGCATCGCCTGGCTTCCAGGCAAAGAACTGCAACGGCGCGTCGCGCTGCACCACGACCGGCAACGCCAGTTGCAGGCCGCTTGCGATCAAAGCGGCATAGGTGACGCGCAAATCGGGCTCGCTGCGAATCGGCCAATAGACCCCCAGGATCTGAATGGAACGGGCTTGCAACACGGCCTGCAATTCTGTGCCTAGCGCTGCATCGTGTCGCGCTCGTTCAGTGGCCGCGAGCGCTTGTCGCTCGGCCAGCAAACGCTGGCGCAAAGTGGTTTTATGGGACATGAAAAACCTGTCAAAAGAAAGCGCAGCCGTATGATGTCCATAGGACAACAGGTGTCTGTGAGCAGGGTAAAAGCAGGAAATTCAATGTATCCTAATTCATTTACTGGCCAGTTCCTTAGAGGGCACGCAATTGATACCGTCCGCGAAACGTCTTTCCCGTCAACTTGCCGGGCTCAGTCTGGTCCTGGTGGCTGCCGTCTGGCTACCGGCCACCACCGCCCAAGCCATGCCGGCGACCGGCTTGCAGGCCAGCCTATTTGAAGATCAACGCTTCATGGCGCTGCGCGAGGCTGCCCGCCGCAATGATGCCTTCAAGGCAGCAGAACTGGCGATCGAGTTGCGAGACTATCCGATTCCCTCGTATGTCGATTATTTCGTCCTGAAGGCCCGCCTGGATACCGCTTCGCCCGCCGAGATCCAAGACTATATTAAGCTCTATCATGGCAGTGCACTAGCCGACCGCCTGCGCAATGATTGGCTGCTGCTGCTGGGAAAAAATCAGGAGTGGGCGGCATTTTCTACGCAATACCCGCTCTTCGAGCTGGATGACGATATTCAGTTGAAGTGTTACTCTCTTATGGCTCGAGCAGCGCGCGGAGAAAATGTCGCGGCTGAAGCACGAGCGCTGCTGATCGAACCCAAGCGCTACAGCGATGCCTGTTCTGCATTGATTGCTGATTTGGCCCAGCGCGACCAGTTCACCCAAGAGGATGTCTGGGCCCAGATCCGCCTGGCGTCCGAGTTCAACCTGCCGGCACTGGTACGCCAGCATGCCGCGCTGACGGGCGTGCCGGAAAGCGATCTGTTGCTGGCTTATCAAAAACCTGCCGCAGTGCTGGCCGCGGGGCCGGGCCTTGAGCGTGCCAGCAAGGAAACTTTTTTCCTCGCCCTGAACCGCGCTGCCAAAAACGACCCGGACCAGGCTGCTGCTGCACTGCGTCGGGTGCAGTCTCAATTGAACCAATCCGAACGTGCTTTGGCCTGGGGGGAGATCGCACTGCCAGCGTCGCACAAGCTGCAGCCGGAAGCGGTGGAGTACTGGCGCCAGACCAGCAATGCGCCGCTATCGCTGCAAGCGCATGAATGGAAGGTACGTTCCGCCCTGCGCGCCGGGGACTGGAAGCTGGTCGAGCAGGCCATCACGGCCATGCCGCCCGCCTTGCGCAGCGACCCGACCTGGATGTACTGGCTGGGCCGGGCCCATCGTGTTCACGGCAAGCCGGATCAAGCCAAGGTGTTGTTCGAACTAATCAAAGATCAGACCAGCTTCTATGGCCAACTGGCGCTGGAAGAATTGGGGCACCAGATCGTGGCACCGGATCGGGCTACGCCACCCTCCCGGCAGGACGTGGCTACGATGGCGGCCAACCCCGGCTTTCAGCGGGCAATTAAGTTTTTTCAGATGGGCCTACGCTTCGAAGGCACACGTGAGTGGAACTGGGAATTGCGCCGCATGAACGAGCGCCAGTTGCTGGCGGCGGCTGAATTCGCCCGTTCCAGCAACCTGCTCGACCGCATGGTCAATACGTCGGAGCGCACCCGCACCGAGTTCGACTTCAGCCAGCGTTTCCCCACGCCCTTCAACGATATCATGCAGACCAACACCCGCTCGCTCGGGCTGGATTCGGCCTGGGTGTATGGCCTGATCCGGCAGGAATCGCGTTTTGTCATGGATGCGCGCTCGCACGTCGGTGCTTCCGGGTTGATGCAATTGATGCCAGCTACAGCGCGCTATGTTGCCAAGAAGATTGGCATGAGCGACTTCACGCCCGGCCAGGTGAACGATATCCACACCAATATCACCTTGGGTACCAATTACCTTTCGATGGTGCTGGAGGCGCTGGACGGCTCGCAAGCCCTAGCCACCGCCGCCTATAACGCTGGCCCTGGCCGGCCGCGCGCTTGGCGCTCATCGCTGTTGGGTGCGGTGGAAGGGGCCATCTTTGCCGAAACCATTCCCTTCACCGAAACCCGGGGCTACGTCAAAAATGTCCTGTCCAACGCCACCTATTACGCTGCGATGTTTGAAAACAAGCCGCAATCCCTGCGCAGCCGTCTGGGCACGGTCGGGCCGCAGGTCTTCGTTGCGCCCAACCTGCCATGATATTGCGTGAGTATGTGCCATGCTGTCTCAGCAATGCTGAGACGTACTCGCCTTTATCCAAGCGTAAGACGAGGAGAGCAGGCAGTGGCGCGTGAATCTGGATCATCGCCCCTGAGCACCTACGTGGTCGGCGGTGCTGTGCGAGACGCCTTGCTCGGTCTGCCGGTGCAGGATCGCGATCATGTCGTGGTCGGGGCAACCCCGGATGAACTGCTAAGGAGGGGATTCACGCCCGTAGGCAAGGATTTTCCGGTCTTCCTGCATCCGCGCAGCCGCGAGGAATACGCCCTGGCCCGGACCGAACGCAAGACCGCACCCGGCTACAAGGGTTTTGCCTTCCATGCCGCGTCGGATGTTACGCTGGAAGAAGACTTGGCCCGGCGCGACCTGACCATCAACGCCATTGCCCAGGCCGAAGACGGTAACCTGATCGACCCCTTTCAGGGCCGTCGAGACTTACAGGCGCGTCTGTTTCGCCATGTCTCGCCGGCGTTTGCCGAAGATCCGGTTCGGATCCTGCGCTTGGCACGCTTTGCCGCGCGCTTTGTCGAATTCACGGTGGCACCGGAAACCCTGCAACTGATGCAGCAAATGGTGACCGCAGGCGAAGTCGATGCTTTGGTGCCGGAACGCGTCTGGCAAGAACTGGCGCGCGGTCTGATGGAGGCCCAGCCTTCACGCATGTTTGAGGTGTTGCGCAGCTGCGGCGCCTTGGCACGCATCCTGCCGGAGCTCGACCGTTTGTGGGGCGTGCCGCAACCGGCCCAGCATCATCCCGAAATTGATACTGGTGTCCACGTCATGCTGGTGATCGATGTTGCTGCCCGAGCAGGCTATGCCCTGCCGGTGCGCTTTGCCGCCTTGACCCATGATCTGGGCAAGGGCGTGACTCCTGAAAAGGAATGGCCGCGTCATCACGGCCACGAAGCCAAAAGTGTGATTCTGGTCGACGCCGTCTGCCGGCGTCTGAAGGTGCCGGGCGAATGTCGTGATCTGGCGCGCATGACGGCGCGCGAGCATGGCAATGTCGCACGTGCGTTCGAGCTGCGCCCTGCCACCCTGGTCACCCTGTTCGAACGCTGCGATGCCTTTCGCAAGCCCAA
>JBBSSV010000128.1:0-5799 GCA_038241705.1 Burkholderiales bacterium
AAGACCGGACATTCGCTGGTTAAGGCCAAGATGCGCGAGATTGGCGCGCCTTTGGGAGGCGAGATGAGCGGACACATTTTTTTCGAGGACCGCTGGTACGGGTTTGACGATGGTCTGTATGCTGGCGCGCGCCTGCTGGAGTTACTCAGCCGCGAAAGCGACATCTGCAGCGTGTTGAATGCCTTGCCGCAATCGGCCAGCACTCCTGAGTTGCATCTGCACCTTGAAGAGGGCGAAAATTTCAGCCTGATCGGGCAATTACAGCGCGAAGCCAATTTTGTCAGTGCCGATGAGATCATCACCATTGACGGCCTGCGAGTGGAATATGCGGACGGCTTCGGTCTGGCACGCGCCTCCAACACCACGCCGGTGATTGTCATGCGCTTTGAGGCAGAATCGGCCGCATCTCTACAACGCATTCAGGAGGAGTTCCGACGCGTGATTGTCGCCGCCAAGCCTGATGCCGAATTGCCGTATTGATGCGTGCGTTCGTTACATGTGCCTGAATATGGCACATGCTTGCATGATCTAAAGTAACGTATGTCTTTTTCATGCTTAGTCTGTATCTCCCGTTATCAAAGAAAATCAACAGAAAGGGGTGTCACCCCCCCCAATCTTTAAATAGCGAGAATTTTTATTTCACATTTGTTGTAAAGATCATATAGAAGTTGTACAGCAAGCAAGTAGTATGCGCTTAATCACAAAATATTTGATTCCACAGGTTAATATTTGCTGCGTTACTACCAGACTGTGATGCCTCTTTCTTAAAAGAGCAAATGCAGACTTAGACGTGTTCGATAGCGGATTTCCTGCTGTTGGTGTCTTCAGGAAAATGAATTGATTGTAGAGGCCAAGCTTATGTCTCGGCTGCAATCAATCTATTTTCTTGACAGCCGACGCATACTCTTCTTTGCCGAGCCTGCCGATGTCTGGGGTAAGAGCACGACACCGGGTAGCGCAAACGCTAGCGCGTTGCGCAGGAATGCAATGAGGGAGCAAGCATGTTTATTGATACAAGAACCATGGAAGAGGGCACAGTTGTTGACACGACGCTGTGCATCATCGGTGGCGGCGTGGCTGGCATTACTATGGCCCGGGAAATGGAAAAGCAGGGTATCGACACCTGTTTGCTGGAAAGCGGCGGGTTTGAGCCGGACGATGAGACGCGCGATCTGTATAGGGGTGCGGACGTGGGGTTACCTTACAGCTTTGCCGATGGCTGCCGCAGCCGTTTTTTTGGCGGCAGCAGCAACTGTTGGGGCGGTTGGTGTCGTCCTCTGGATCCCTGGGACTTTGAGCGGCGCGACTGGGTGGCCCACAGCGGCTGGCCTTTTGGTCTCGAAGAACTTGCGCCTTACTATGCGCGGACTCATGAACTCCTGAAGTTGGGGCCTAATAATTTTGAGCCAGCCTATTGGGAAGGGGCGATTGGACGCGGCGATGTACGCCGCCATCCCTTTGCTAGCGGCAAAATACGCGACACCATTTCTCAATTCAGCCCGCCGGCTCGCTTCGGAAAGCTATATCGGGAAGAACTTCGTCAATCGCGCAATGTACGAGTTTTTCTATACGCCAATGCGTTGAATATCGATACCGAAGAAACCGCGCAAACTGTGACTCGCATCCAGGTGGGCACCCTCACTGGGCGGCGCATCTCGGTCAAGGCGAAGATGTTTGTGTTGGCAACCGGAGGCATTGAAAA
Source organism: Burkholderiales bacterium (assembly GCA_038241705.1). Taxonomy (GTDB): domain Bacteria; phylum Pseudomonadota; class Gammaproteobacteria; order Burkholderiales; family Burkholderiaceae_D; genus JBBSSV01. The sequence continues at coordinate 1,703 of JBBSSV010000128.1, forward strand.
TCCTCGTTTGCTGCTCTCTTCCAACAAGGTGCAAAAAGCGGGGCTGGGCAATGATAATGATCTGGTAGGCCGTTTCTTCATGGACCATCCACGCCTGATGTCCGGCAACATTCGGTTTGCCAAGCAATGGTCGCGCAACAAACTGTACGACATCAAATATCACTATATGAATTCGGCGGTGTCTGCGCACGGGACCCATATTGCGTCGCAACTGGCCTTACAGCCGGAAGTCTTGCAAAAAGAACGCTTGCTCAATGCCCGTCTGTGGTTTTCATCGATCTTCCCAGGGGAAGGTAGCGCGGGTGCGCAAGCCCTGTTCCGCTGCAAGCAGGCACTGCTGCAAAAGGAGCAGGATGACTGGAAACTACACAAGGACATCCTGACCATGGTGGCCCATCCCGTAGACACCGTCGGCTATGGTTTCACCCGCCTGTTCCAGCCCCGTGCTCTGATCCAAGGGGTCAAGTTTCAGATAGTCGTCGAGCCGGAGCCCGATCCCGACAGCCGGGTGACGTTGTCTCCCTCCAAGGTAGATCGGCTAGGGATGCAGCGGGTTGAGGTGGACTGGCGCTTGACCGACCGTGTGCGTCGCACCTTTGATCGTACGCTGGCGCTGGTCGCAGCTGATTTACAACAAAGCGGCGTGGCCGAGGTGACTTTAGATCCTATGATCGAAGGGGGTGATTGGCCAGCAACTATGGAGAAGGAAGGTACCTGGCATCACATGGGCACCACGCGTATGCATGACTCGCCTTCAGAAGGTGTGGTTGACCGAAATTGCAAGGTACATGGCATGAGCAATCTGTATATTGCTGGCAGTTCGGTCTTTCCAACGGTCGGAGCAAACTTTCCTACTATCACGATTGCTGCCATGACTTTGCGTCTGGCAGAGCATGTTGCCAAGCAACTCAAGCAACCGTCCCTGCCCAGTTCAATCGAAAAGCTGATGGAAGTGGCTAAACGACCAGTCGTGGAAGTGGCGGAAAAGGAGGCGGCGTTTGCATCGGTGACTTCTCCGCGTAGTCCTCTGGATCTCCAAAATTTCAAGGCATGCTGATAGAGTAATCGACTAAATAGATCGGGTTCTCGATAGAAAAAACTCTTTGCTGCGTGATTTGAGTATTAGAGTTCAACATTACCGGGAATTTGAATTGTTAAACATTGAATTTAAGGCTTTGCAAGTAATTGCAAAGCCTTTTTTGTTTTCAGGGCCATTTGCAATGATAAATTGCCTTCAAAAAGATAATACCTATCGTGGCATTTCAATAGCGTTAAATTCTTGTAATCTAAATGCATGTAAAAAAGACATTGGCATTATATTAACGATTAATTTACATTTCCAACTGGAAAACATTCTCTTACAGAAGAATGGCTTTCCAGTTGGAACCATTCCTCGAAAGCAATGCTCACAAGCAGGCTTACATTGATTAAGCCATAGAAACAAAAATGGCTTGCCTGCTTATCTGGACTGAGGAATATCCCGTGCAAATCGCTTTTTTCAAACTACCTGCTTTCAAGACTTTCACCTGTGTCGCGTTGACTACTACTCTTTTGGCGGCATGCGGCGGCGGCGGCAAGATCGCGGCTAATCCGATAGCTGAGGCTTCGCCACCAAAAACGCCCACCATCAGCAACAGTACTCCGGTAGTCAATACTGCAGACAAGACACCCAATGGTCAGAATGCTGCCGATTACACGCTGACGTTTACAGAAGAATTTGACAACGGCTTCGATCAGGAAACATGGAACGACACTATCTGGTACGAGGCAGGCAATCCTACCAAGAACTATACCGTCGAAAACGGCGCATTGAAGATCTGGCCTGAGCGTGATGCCAGCGGCAACTTCTTCAATCGCACCATCGATACTGACGGCAAGTATTACCAGACCTATGGTTACTTTGAAATCGAAGCCAAGCTGCCCAGAGGCAAGGGCACCTGGCCTGCCTTCTGGCTGTTCAACCACATCGACGATCGTCGGCCCGAAATTGATGTGATGGAAGCCTACGCAGGCGGGGCTGCACCTTGGGGCTTCAACAATGACGGCGTAGCCCATCCGCAAGCGTTTGCGCCTACCGTCTGGATGGGTGACTATGAAGGGCAGTTGGTCGGTTCTCGCCAATACGATACAAAAATGGATTTGTCCGCAGATTTCCACACGTACGCTGTCAAGTGGGAGCCTAACAAGCAGACCTTCTACTTTGATGGTGAAGAAGTGCTGACGTTGGATGTGAGCATGGGCGATCCGATGTACCTGATGCTGGACCTGTGGTTCGGCAGCGCTAGCGGGACGCCAGACAACAGTACGCCACAAGGCAAGGCCAACTCTTTCGAGGTGAACTACATACGCGCCTGGCAGTTCAAGTAAGACCCAGACAATAGCAATAACTTATTGTGTGGATTGCAACCCGGGCCTTTGGTCCGGGTTTTTTTATGTCTTTTCTAAAAATAATGTAAAGCAATAAAGATTGTGTTTATTGAAACAATGGATAAAAAAAGGAGCAGCGAGTAATAAAAAAACAGTTTCTCTCAAAAATTAGTGCCGTATAGAAATATATTTGTTTCTGCGCGGAACTATTGCTTATGGGCAATGCTCATAGCAATACAAGCGCTGGCTGGATCGCTCAATGCAGCCACATTACAACAGACCTCACTTAATTTTTGAGAGAAACAATATGTTCAAGCAGTCTTCGGCAGGTCGCTCTTTTTTTCTGGTTTCCACTCTCAGCGCAGCCACCGTGTTGCTAGCTGCTTGCGGTGGTGGGGGCAAGATTCCCAAGCCATCTAAGCCTTCCAAGCCACCCACTACACAAACGCCACCTGTCGTTGCTCCAATGCCTCCTCCGCCGGTCATTGTCCCTGATCCTGTGCAGCCAGTTCCTGCTGATCCTACGCCTCCTGCTCCGGTCCCTGTGCCCGATATCGTGCAGCCGGTTCCAGCGGATCCCACACCTTCGAATCCACCTTCTGTAGAAACCAAGCCTTATGGCCAGAATGGCACTAATTACACGCTGAAGTTTGCAGAAGAATTCGATAAAGGCTACAACCAGAAGCTGTGGAATGACGCCATCTGGTATGAGGCAGGCAGCGCCACCAAGAATTACACCGTCGAAAACGGCGCCCTCAAAATCTGGCCGCAGCGTGACGCCAATGGCAAGTTTGTCAATCGCACCATCGATACTGACGGCAAGTATTACCAGACCTATGGTTACTTTGAAATCGAAGCCAAGCTGCCCAAAGGCAAGGGCACCTGGCCTGCCTTCTGGCTGTTTAACCACATCGACAAGCGTCGTCCCGAAATCGACGTAATGGAAGCTTACGCAGGCGGGGCTGCACCTTGGGGCTTCAACAAGGACGGCGTAGCCCACCCTCAAGCCTATGCGCCTACTGTCTGGAAGGGTGACAATCCAGGAAACGAGTCGCACTCAGGTTCTCGCCAATACGATACAAAAATGGATCTATCCGCAGGCTTCCATAAGTACGCTGTCAAGTGGGAGCCCAACAAGCAGACCTTCTACTTTGATGGCAAAGAAGTGCTGACGGTGAACGTGAGCATGGGCGATCCGATGTACCTGATGCTGGACCTGTGGTACGGCAGCGCCAGCGGGACGCCAGACAACAGCACGCCACAAGGCAAGGCCAACTCTTTCGAGGTGAACTACATACGCGCCTGGCAGTTCAAGTAAGCGCTTTAGGGAAAGGCGAAAAAGAGAATATAGATTTCGTCTTAGACCTTAAGTAGTTGGCAAGCCGGCACATTGTGGCCGGCTTTTTTGCGTGCCGAATCAGTGCTTCCACGTCCACCAATAGTTATAGTTTCAGTTATCTGTACTGATTGTAATAAACACGACCTTCAATTGAAAAAGATTGATGTAGGACAACTGCCGCACATGCCATTGTCGTGAAGAAAACGGTAAGGTCAGGAAGAGGCATTGTATTTTTTACATGCTTTGGTATAAAAATCCATAGCGTTGAGTCACTTCCTAAATTTTCTAGCTTTTCCGACCCTTATGAAACTCTCTTCTTCTTTGATATGTTTAGGCGTTTTCCTGGCCAGCAGTGCGTTGCTGCTTCCAGTGACAAGTACGGCTAACATCG
>JBBSSV010000129.1:0-5769 GCA_038241705.1 Burkholderiales bacterium
CAGCTTTGGCGCGGCTTGATGCTGCGCGCAGAAAACCCCAAACTCTTCGTTCCGTGGCTCGACACATTCACGATCCTTGAGCGCACCGAACAGACCTTGAGTCGCGAGCTCCAGTATGGCCAGTTGCGCGTACGGGACGAAGTGCGCCTGCTGGCGCCGTCTCAACTCTGGTTTCATGTGCCGGCCCAGGGTGACTTGCCGCTGTCGCAACTGGTGATCAGTATCGAAGAGCCGGGACCAGACGTGGTGGTGGTACGCTTTGAATACGCCAGCGAGGCACCCGTCCACAATACGCCGGAAGAAGAGGTGTTCGAAAAATACCGGCACGCGGCTTATGTCGATACCGATGTCGAAAGTATCCGCCTGATCCGACAGATGGCCGCTGAAGGGCGCCTGAGGGGATAGAAGCAAAAAAAACGCCTGGGCTAATGTGAGCCCAAGCGTTTTTTACGTTACCGGTCAAAAATCAGTGCACCGCGCGCTCCCACGCATGTCGCACCGCATCCTTGGATTTTTCCCAAGTAGTGCGTGAGGAATCAACTTCCCACTCGGTGCGGGCTTCGGGCTCCAACTGCTCCCAGGAATAGGCGCGATAGCGCTCATTTTGAGCCAAGCGGGTACCGTACTGATACGCCGGTTCCTGGTCTTCGTACAGACCGCCTTGCGTACCGTACGCGCTTTGCCAGTGCTGTCGATAGTCCGTATCGGCCTGGTTATCCAGCTCACTCATACTGGCACCCATGCCGTTTCTGGTATCGGGTGTCAACGTCGCGTCCGGGGGCAGTGTGCCGCCAGCTAAGGGACTGCCCGGGGCCGGCACATCGTGGTCGACACTGCTGGGTGTGCGCTGAAAGACCTTAGCACCGCGTCGGCCTGGCTGGAGGTCGCCCGGGCTGCGAGGCACGGTGCTGCTGGCGCTGACGTCCCCAGCAATCGGATGACCAGATGCAGAACGTTGATCGGCATATAGGCCACGTTCGTGCTGGATCTCAGCATCGGTATAGCGCGGCGCAGCCGGATCGTAGTTGCTCCAGCCCTTCTCGCGCCACTGGACCGAGCGTTCGTCCACATCGATCGGATCATAGCGGTCCATGATATTAGCGATCTCGGCGTGCTGCTGGTCATTGCGCGATACTACGGTCAGCAGGTAGCTGCCACGACGCAGGACTTCCTGATACAGATCAGCATCCTGACTGTTGATCGACCCGAACAAGCTGCTGAAAAAACTGCCAACGCCCCAGCCATCGGCGGCCTGTTCTCTGGCGTCCGCGCGCTCGTGGGCATGATCTGCAAAGGTCTGACTCTGCTGGCTCTCGGCAGAGTCAAAGATCCCGATGTCGGCCGTGCCGAAACCGGCCTTAATCAATTCATTGCGGGCGCCTTCAGCTTGCCCCCTATCGTCATACACCCCAATTACCGTACTTTCCATGAATAACCTCCGTTAAAAGTGAACGAGCGGAACCGCTGCCCAGATGGCAACGGCCAGAAAATGAATCAGTCACTACGATGTAGCACAAACATGGAACAGAAGATGCCTCTGTGACGGGAAGATATCCTGCCCTTGCCAGACGAAACCGGGCAATGCGGCTGGTTCTGGAAAACCTTAAGATTGGCGCCAGTCGAGGGGCGCCACGCTCCTGCACCGTCTCGTCCTGAAAGCCTAGTCTGCAGAGTGACCCGTAACGAAAACGGCTTATAGCAGGCACATACGGAATCATCTTTGAATGGAAATGCCTGTGACAACTTGATTCAAACCAAGTATTAGGAAAAAATGCTCTGTCTGGTGAGCTTTCGGCGCAAGATCGAATGGTTGGCAAACCGACTGGCAGCGCCTGCAGTATCGAGTTTTTCCGGCGTTCGGTGTCGCCGCTGTCAGGATCGATAGTCGCCAACACTCTCAGAATCTGGCTGAGGCCAGAACCAATGGCCTTCACTTGGTTCTGATAAATCAACGAATCTTTCAAAACCGGTATATCTAAGGAGGTATTCTTATGGCTACCATCATTGCAGGCAGATTGCCCGAGCAGAGCAATGTCCAGCAAGCCGCGGCAGCGCTGTTGCGCGCGGGTTTTGACTCATCTTCCATCGCCAGCTTTTATCTATCCAGCGCCGGCCAGCATGACCTTCACCCTTTGGGAGGCGACCGTGAGGCTTCGCCCGGGGCCGAAGATACCGCCACGGGTCGTACGGCCGCTATGACCGGCGCCGGCGCGGTGGGCGCGGTAATCGGTGCAGCGACCGCCCCTATCACTGGACCAATAGGCGCAGTGACCGGGGCGGCTGTGGGTGCCTATGTGGGCGGTCTGGCAGGCTCGCTGAGTGATATGGAAGCAGACGGCCAACAACCTGATGAGAATCCCATCCCGAACCGACAAGCCGGCATGATGCTTGCCGTCGATATCGATGGCGGTGATCCGGAAGCAGTTGTGGAAATTTTGCGTCAACTGGGCGCAGAGGATATCGAGCAGGCCGAAGGCACAATTCGCGATGGCGACTGGCAGGATTTCGATCCATTGATGCCGCCCCAACTGATCAACGCATAGGTCCTGCTACTTGGCAAGCTGAACGTTTTCCGCTCTCATCTCGGCTTTCAAATAGGGCTGGCGGCTAGATATCGGCCGGATCGACTTCCAGACTCCAGCGTACCCGGGTTTTCGTGCTGCGCAACTGCTGCATCCATGTTCGCAAGAAAGCCTGCAATTGAGGCCGCGAGGGGCATTCGACCAAGAGTTGGGCCCGTTCCACGTTAGCCACGCGCGTGATGCTCATTGGTATTGGATCATTGATAATGATGCCGTCGTGATCCAGGCAGTTAGCCGCTTGTTGCAGGAATTCCAGCGCCTGTTCTATTTGGCGCGCTTCGGCCCGCAACAAGGCCTGGTACATAAAAGGCGGCAGGCTAGCCTGGGCACGTTCGGTCAGCAAACCATTGGCGAAACGTTCGTAATCGTGCGTCATCAGCGCGCCATACAGCGGATGCTGCGGGTAGCGTGTCTGAATAAGGACCTCGCTCGGGGCTTGCGCATCTTTTTGCGCCGCCCGTCCGGCCCGTCCGGCCACCTGCATCAGTTGGGCAAACAGCCGTTCGCTGGCACGATAGTCATGCGAAAACAGAGCGGTATCCGGATTCAATACGCCGACCAGCGTCAGATTCTGGAAGTCATGACCCTTGGCCACCATCTGGGTGCCGATCAGGATATCCACTTCCCCTTTGTGTACGCTTTCGAACGCGGCTTGGGCACTGCCCTTACGCCGGGTCGAATCGGCATCAATGCGCAGCAGGCGCGCCTCTGGAAACAGCTCCTGCAGGCTTTCTTCGATGCGCTGGGTGCCACGGCCCAGTGGCTGCAGATCGACGTTGCCGCATGTGGGACAGGCGCGTGGAATGCGTACTTCCAGGCTGCAATGGTGGCAACACAGGCGCTGCTGCGGCTTGTGCAGCACCAAATAAGCGGTGCAGCGGTGGCAATTGCTGATCCAGCCACAGGCATCGCAATGTAAGACGGGGGCGTAGCCGCGCCGGTTCAGAAAGAGCAGGGATTGCTCTTTGCGTTCCAGGCGTTGCCGAATCGCGGCAAGCAGCGCGGCAGTCAAGCCGGCTTTTGGCTTGTCATGGACGGTATCGATCAAACGCATACGCGGCAGGCTAGCTTGCTGCACGGCGCGCTGTGGCAGAGATAACTGTTGATACCGCCCACTTTGCGCATGGTGCCAGGTTTCCAGCGACGGCGTGGCCGACCCTAGCACGATGGGAATGCCCAACTGTCGGGCCCGCCAGATCGCCAGATCACGCGCGGAGTAGCGCAAGCCTTCTTGCTGCTTGTACGACGGGTCATGCTCTTCGTCCACCACGACCAGCTTCAGGTGAGGCAAGGCAGCCAACACGGCCAAGCGCGTGCCAAGCAAAATATGAGCGTGGCCCAAATGACCTTGCAGCCAGTGGCGCAAACGGGCCCCTTCGGCCAAGCCGCTGTGCAAAGTCACCACCGTCAAGCCTGGAAAGCGTTGACGTACGCTGTTTTCCAACTGCGGCGTCAGGTTGATTTCCGGCACCAGCAACAATACCTGCGCTGGCTCTCCTGCGGCAAAGGCGGCTTGCAGAACTTGCGCCGCTGCATGCAGATAAACCTCGGTCTTACCACTGCCCGTGATGCCATGTAGCAAAAAAGACTTGAAACCGCGGCTGTCGGCTAAGGTCTTCACTGCTGTACTCTGGGCTGGCGTCAACACCGGCATTACCGCTGTTACCGGCTCAGGTGCAAGATAGGAGCCCATTTCCACCTTCTTGAGGGCGCGTACCAGCATCGTCGTATTCAGACCGCGCAAGCCCTTGGGCAAGGCCGGCAATATGACTTCCCCGAGCGGACGATGATAATACCCAGCGGCAAAGGCGCATAATTCCATCCATTGGGCCGAAAGCGGTAGCAGTTGCGGCCGGGCCTGCAGAACGGTGCGCAGCTTGTCTTCCGTGAGTGGACTGTTGACATGGGTCGCAGTGACCATTCCGACCACCTCGCGCCGGCCAAAGGGCACTACCACCAACTGGCCAACCTGCGGCAGGCTGACATCTTCCTTGACTTCCCAGCGGTAGTCGAAGAAAAAGTCAAGAGGGGCGTCAAGCGCAACGCGTAGCGTAATGTGTTCCAAAAATTGACAGTCAACCCGGGAAAAGAAGCCTAAGTCTACGTTTTTAAAGGATTTTTCAAGTCTATCCACAAAAACTGTGGATAACTTTGTGCACAACTATGGGGGTTGGGCCGCAAACCATGGACTGGTGCGGCTTCCAATAAAAAGCGTAAAACTCAAGCAAAAATAAAACTCTTTTAAATCAAAGAGTTACGGCCACACATGTTTACCGAAAAAAAATCCAAAAAAAATTTTTTTATGCAGACAGCCCTTTTAATTTGTGCATAACTCAGGTAAGGACGATGCAAAATTCATCTCAATCTTGGAAATATTCAGCATTGTCTTAACTGGCTCACTGTTTTCCGTTGGTCATACCCAGACTTTCAAAGTGCCTCTCGGAGTCATTGGACAACTTTTCCGAGGCTGATTCGACGCCTCAATTGCCTGTGGATAACTTTGTGTACAAGCCAGGAAAAACTCAACAATAACTTTTCCACTTCTTTAGGTATAGATAGAAAACCATGAGATTAATTCATATATACCTTTATAAATCAATGGCTTAAAAACCCAACTAATTTTTAGAAAATTAAATTGTGCAAGCGCTCCCCTTTAAGGAATCACTGCTACAGATGTGCACAACTCCTGCATCAAGGTACAGGGTCAAGCGCATAAGTTGCGGAAAAGACAAAGGTTTAGTATTGCTGTATGCATTTTGTCCTGTCAATTCGCTCCGCCCCGCAGCCCTTCAGTTCAGGCACGCATCTGGCGACTGACTTCATGCACAGTTTCAACCAATACGGTAACAGCCTCAGTAGGCGTGAATTGCGAAATCCCGTGACCTAAGTTGAAGACGTGGCCAACACCGTCTTCTGGCGGCCCAAAGGACTCCAGAACTTTGATCACTTCTGCACGAATCTGCTCCGGCTTGGCAAACAGTACTGTGGGGTCCAAGTTGCCTTGCAGCGCAACCTGATGCCCCACCAATGCCCGGGCCTTCCCCAAGTTGACGGTCCAGTCCACGCCAACGGCCTCGGCGCCAATGGCAGCGATTTCCTCCAGCCACAGGCCCCCACCTTTGGTAAAGACGATCGCAGGAATACGCACGCCATTTTTCTCGCGCTTGAGCTGGCCCATGATGTCGCG
>JBBSSV010000130.1:0-5751 GCA_038241705.1 Burkholderiales bacterium
CGCGACAGATCAAGAATGGTGGATTCAATGCCGACTGCGCTGGGGCCGCCATCCAGAATGACAGGCACCAGATCACCTTCCAGATGGGCAAATTCCTCACGCACATGAGACGCCGTCGTCGGGCTGACATGGCCAAAGCGGTTGGCCGAGGGCGCAGCAATGCCGCCCTGCCCTGCCTTGAACTGGTGCAGCAATGCTTGTGCAACAGGATGGGCTGGACTGCGCAAGCCGATAGTCGCCTGGCCGCCTGCCACAGCGTCGGGAATATGAGCCGCACGTGGCAGGATCAGGGTCAGCGGGCCGGGCCAGAAGGCTGCCACCAGTTGTCGCGCAGCCAGAGGGATTTGTTCTGCCCAATGCTCTAGGCGTGCCTCCGCAGCCAGATGCACGATCAGGGGATGATCGGCAGGACGTCCCTTAGCCGCATAAATACGCGCAATCGCCTCGGGATTTTCCGCATCAGCGCCCAGGCCGTATACGGTTTCAGTTGGAAAGGCGACCAAGCCGCCCTGTTCCAACCGTCGGGCCGCGCGCGCAATGGCAGCGGCATCCGGCATGACATGTTCAGTCATGGCAACTCAAAGGTCGGGCGTGATGCCCAGGATGTTGCACGCTTTGACCAGGCTGGCCTGAGCCTGCTCCAGCGTTTCGTTGACAAAGGTGACGTGGCCCATCTTGCGGTCATGCCGTGCTTCTTCCTTGCCGTATAGATGTAGATTGGCACCTGGCAACGCCAGAATGGCTTCCCACGCTGGTTCGCGCAATTGACCGTGCTGATCAAACCACAGGTCACCTAGCAGGTTGAGCATAGTCGCCGGGGCAAACTGACGCACTTCACCTAAAGGCAGTTGGGCCATGGCCCGCGCCTGTTGCGCAAATTGGCTGGTGGAGCAAGCGTCGATGGTGTAGTGCCCGCTGTTGTGCGGCCGAGGTGCCATCTCGTTGGCGATCAGCGAGCCATCAGCCAGTACAAAGAATTCAATGCACAGCAATCCCACATAGCCGATGTGCTCGATGATGGTCAATGCTGCGTCCTGGGCCTTGCGCGCGCATACGGGCGAGACGTTCGGCCCTGGCACTGTGGTAGTGAACAGAATTCCATCACGATGGACGTTTTCTCCGATGGGATAGACCACGGCTTCGCCATCGACGCCCCGCGCTGCCAGTACGGAAATCTCGTAAGCCAAGGGCATCAGCTTTTCCAGCACGCAAGTCACGCCCTTCATGCCGGCATACGCGGCACGCACCTCTTCGGCGGTGCTTACCCGCACCTGGCCCTTGCCGTCATAGCCCATTCGGGCCGTCTTCAGAATGCCGGGCAGGAGTTCATCAGGAATCTCATCGGCATCGGAAGCCTGCTCCAGCACCATGTACGGCGCAGGAAAGACACCGGAGAGTGCGCCACACTCATTGAAAAAGCGTTTTTCGGTGACCCGGTCCTGAGCAATTGACACACAGGCCGCATTGGGGGCAACAAAGGTGCGCTCCGCCAGAAAGGCTAGGCTTTGAGCCGGTACATTCTCGAATTCGGTGGTGATCGCAGCGCAGCGTTCGGCCAGTTCGGCCAACGCTTTCTCATCGGTATAGGCGGCGCTAATCAGCAGGTCGGCGGCATGGCTGGCGGGGCAGTCTGCCGCGGGCTCCAGTACCGCGACCTTGTAGCCCATGGCCTGGGCAGCATGCACTAGCATGCGGCCCAACTGGCCGCCCCCCATGACGCCCAGCCAGGTTCCAGGAGAAGCACTGGGGACGAAGGGCGTGCGAATGGTCGACAAAGCAGAATCAGTCACTTGAGTCATAGCGGCAACTTGGAAGAGCGCGCCACTTCGGTCTGGTTGGCGCGATAGCGGTGCAGACGTGCTGCCATCAATTGATCGGTGGTCGCGATGATGGCGATCGCAGTCAGGGCGGCATTGACCGCGCCAGCTTCGCCAATGGCAAAGGTGGCCACCGGCACGCCTTTAGGCATTTGCACGATCGATAGCAGCGAGTCTTCGCCTCGTAGATACTTGGACGGCACCGGCACGCCCAGCACCGGCACGATGGTCTTGGCGGCCAGCATGCCGGGCAAATGGGCGGCACCACCAGCGCCAGCGATGATGGCGCGCAGGCCCTTGTGTTTGGTCGCTTCGGCAAAGGCAAACATGTCGTCAGGCATGCGGTGCGCCGAGATCACCTGAACATCATGCACGATACCAAATTCATTCAAAATGGCCACTGCATGCTGCATGACGTCCCAGTCAGAGGACGAGCCCATGACCACGCTCACCAACGCTACGTTTGTGCTCATCTCAATCTTCTCCGTTGTGCAAATCCTGCCCTGTCAAACGCTTCAGGGCTTCGCGATACTTGGCCGCGGTTTTTTCGATCACGTCTGCCGGCAACGTGGGTGCCGGCGCTGTCTTGTCCCAGTCCGTGAGTGTTTCCAGATAATCACGCACGAACTGCTTGTCATAGGATGGCGGCGACATGTCGGCCGCGTACGAATCCGCCGGCCAGAAGCGCGACGAGTCCGCTGTCAGGACTTCATCCATCAAATGCAGCACGCCATCCTGGTCCAGGCCAAATTCGAACTTGGTGTCAGCAATAATGATGCCGTGATTGGCCGCGTAGTCGGCGGCGCGCTGGTACAAACGGATGCTGATGTCGCGAATGGTCGCGGCCAGTTCGCTGCCGATGCGGCGTTCCATGTCTTCAAAACTGATGTTTTCATCGTGCGCGCCAAGTTCGGCCTTGGCCGCTGGCGTGAAGATCGGCTCGGCTAACTTGTCGGCCTGACGCAGTCCAGACGGCAAAGCGATGCCACAGACTGCACCCGTTTGTTGATAATCCTTCCAGCCTGAGCCAATCAGATAACCTCTTACCACCGCTTCCACCAGAATCGGCTCCAGCCGCTTGGCCACCACGGCGCGTCCCTTGACCTGGGCTACTTCGTCTGGCTGCACTACGCTTTCCGGGGTCACGCCCGTCAGATGGTTCGGTACGATGTCGGCCAGTTTCTCGAACCAGAAATCGGACATCTGATTCAGGACCTGGCCCTTGCCGGGAATGGGTTCGCTCATTACGACGTCAAAAGCGGACAACCGATCAGAGGTCACGATCAATAGCTTGTCGCCGCCGATGGCATAGTTGTCGCGCACCTTGCCGCGACCCAGCAATGGCAGGGAGTGGAGAGTGGACTGATACAGAGGTGTCATGTGGTTTCCGCAAAGCTAAACCGGCGGCCGTGAAACACGCCGCCGGCTGGTTGTCCTAGTATGCACCAGGCAGTGTAAACCGCTTCGAACCCCACTATCGGGACGTCCTGAACACTGAAGAGCCGGCGCAAGGCCGGCCTGCTTCAGGCAGTACTTTCAGAAGCCGTCTGCGAGCTCGTTGCAAGCCCGCAATTTTACTGCACGATTTGCGCGAGCTCGCCCTTTTTGTAGCGTTCGGCCATTTTTTCCAATGGGATCGGCGTGATCTTGGCTGCCTGTCCTTCACAGCCAAATGCCAGGAAGCGCGCCTTGCAAATCTCGGCCGCGGCTTCACGTGCTGGCTTGAGATAGTCACGCGGGTCGAACTTCGTCGGGTTTTCGACAAAATAGCGGCGAATCGCCGCAGTCATCGCCAGGCGGATATCGGTATCAATGTTGATCTTGCGAACGCCATGCTTGATGCCTTCCTGAATTTCTTCGACCGGCACGCCATAGGTTTCCTTCATGTCGCCGCCAAATTCGCGAATTTCAGCCAGAAGTTCCTGGGGTACCGACGACGAGCCGTGCATTACCAGATGAGTGTTGGGAATGCGCGCATGGATTTCCCGGATACGCTCAATCGCCAAAATATCGCCCGTCGGCTTTTTAGTGAACTTGTAGGCGCCATGCGAAGTACCGATGGCAATGGCCAGCGCATCGCACTGTGTACGCATGACGAAATCAGCGGCCTGCTCGACGTCGGTCAGCAACTGTTCACGCGTCATCGTGCCTTCGGCGCCGTGTCCGTCTTCCTTGTCACCCATCATGGTTTCCAGCGACCCGAGCACGCCCAATTCCGCTTCGACCGTGATGCCGATGGAATGGGCAAACTCAACCACCTTGCGCGAGACTTCGACGTTGTATTCATAGCTAGCTACTGACTTGCCGTCCGCTTCCAGCGAGCCATCCATCATCACCGAGGTAAAGCCAGAGCGAATGGCGGCCATGCAGATCGCGGGCGACTGGCCGTGGTCCTGGTGCATCACCACAGGGATGTGCGGATAGGCTTCGACCGCTGCCGAGATCAGGTGGCGCAGGAAAGCTTCGCCGGCATATTTTCGAGCACCAGCCGAGGCTTGCATGATCACGGGCGAACCGACTTCATCCGCAGCCTGCATGATGGCGGTGACCTGCTCCAAATTATTGACGTTGAAGGCGGGAATGCCATAGCCGTGTTCGGCGGCATGGTCCAGCAACTGGCGCATGGATACGAGGGACATGGGATAACTCCAAACAATATAGGTTGAGGCGAGTGCTGCGCGGACCAACCATCCGCGCCAGACAGGCTTAAAACACTTCGGAAGCCGCACTCCATGACTAAGCAACACGGCTTACTGTTCTTGTCACGACTTTATCGGCCGAGCGACATCGCCGCAAGGATTACTCGACTGCAGCGTTGCCTTCAGCGCGCTGACTCTGTTCTGCACGTTTTTCGAGGATTTCCACTGCTGGCAGGGTTTTCCCTTCGAGGAACTCCAGAAAGGCGCCGCCGCCTGTGGAAATATAATCGATGTGATCGGTCAGGCCATATTTGGCAATGGCAGCCAGCGTATCACCCCCACCGGCAATTGAAAATGCCTTGCTGTCAGCCACTGCATGCGCCAGCACCTTGGTGCCTTGGGCAAACTGGTCGAACTCAAAGACGCCCACAGGACCGTTCCAGACAATAGTACCGGCTTCGGCAATTTGCGCCGCCAGGATCTTGGCAGTTTCCGGACCCACGTCCAGAATCATGTCATTGGCGGTGACATCGGCCACATTTTTGAGCGTGGCAGAGGCCGTCGACGCAAATTCAGTCGCGCAGACTACATCCACCGGAATCGGCACCGATGCGCCACGCGCCTTCATCAACGCAATGATTTCCCCCGCCTCCTCGACCAGGTCGGGCTCGGCCAGCGACTTGCCGATGGGGCAGCCTTCTGCCAGCAAAAAAGTATTGGCAATGCCGCCACCAACAATCAGACCATCGACCTTGCTCGCCAGCGACTTCAGAATGCTGAGTTTGGAAGACACTTTCGAGCCAGCCACAATGGCAACCAGGGGGCGCGCCGGATCGTGCACGGCCTTGGACAGCGCGTCTAGTTCGGCTGCCAGCAGTGGACCAGCGCAGACCTCGGGCGCGAACTTGGCCACACCGTAGGTGCTGGCCTCGGCCCGGTGGGCGGTGCCAAAGGCATCATTGACGTACACATCGCACAGCGCCGCCATCTTGCGCGCCAGCGCATCACCATTGGCTTTTTCGCCCGGATTCAGACGGCAGTTTTCCAGCAGCAGCACCTCACCCGGCGCGCATTCGACGCCTTCGACCCAGTCCTGTCGCAGCGGTACTTCCCGACCCAGCAACTCGCTCAGTCTTTGTGCCACCGGTGCCAGCGAATCCTGCGGGGTGAAACGTCCTTCTTGTGGGCGACCCAGATGCGACACCACCATGACTGCTGCGCCAGCAGCCAAGCATTGCTTAATGGCCGGCACGGAAGCACGGATGCGCGTATCGTCGCTGATGCGACCGACCTGA
>JBBSSV010000131.1:0-5736 GCA_038241705.1 Burkholderiales bacterium
CAGCTGCTGTGCCTGTGCCTGTTCTTGCGCCATCTGCAGCAGACCAGGAGAAGGCTCGAGCGCATGCAACTGCGTGACCTGCGCCCCATAAAAAGGTAGATTCAGCCCGGAACCGGCACCGATTTCTAGTACCTGTCCGAGCGCATGTGGCACTATTTGTGCCCGGTAATCGCGCATTACCTGGTGACGCATGGCCAGGTCAGTCAGACGCGGCAAGATCCGGCGTTCATACCAGTTCATCGGTGGACTCCTGAAGAAAGAAGACAGGCCGCAGTGCGCGGCAGGTCTGCTGTGTAACACAGTATGTCTGCTGCCCAAGCCATTCGGACTGTGGGCAGTGGTCGTTGCAAACAATGCTGCACTCTGAAGCGAACAGCGAACAGACCTGCGAGACAACGCTGGCCCGCTACGGGCTTGATCCGGCTTGATTTGATACGGCTTAATGCCGGTTGCCGATCTGCATGACTCGGGCAGGTGCGGCTGGTATGCTGACTTTCTTCCCTTTTTTGCGCTGTCGCCTGGACAGTCCATCCACCCGAATGATGTCTTCGCTGCGCCGTCCCGTTTTGATCCGTTCCAAGAAATTCCTGCTGCTGGCGGGTGCCGCCATCATGCTGGTGGCGGTCCTGATCGCAATGAACCTGCTACTGAGCGAGCAAAAGGTGGAGCAGGACATCAGCCATCTGTACGGCATCAGTGATCCTCAGTTTGAGCGCTCTCTGGGCATGCTGCTGGGCCCCAGCATTGTCGAGGGCAATCGCTTCACGTCGTTGCAAAACGGCGAGGAAATCTTTCCGGCCATGCTGGAAGCCATTGCCAGCGCCCAGAAGACCATTACCTTCGAAACTTATATCTATTGGTCCGACGAGATCGGGCGACAGTTTTCCCAAGCCTTGGCTGAACGTGCCCGCGCTGGCGTCAAAGTGCATGTCCTGATCGACTGGGTGGGCAGCAGCAAGATGGACGATGCCGCCTTGGACCGCATGCGCGCCGCCGGGGTCGAGGTGCGTAAATACCATCCGCTGCGCTGGTACAACTTGTCACGCATGAATAATCGCACCCACCGCAAGCTACTGGTGGTGGATGGGCGCATCGGGTTTACCGGGGGTGTCGGGATTGCTGAGCAATGGACTGGCAATGCCCAAGACAAGGAACACTGGCGCGACGCTCATTTCCAGGTCGAAGGTCCGGTGGTGGCACAGATGCAGGCGGTGCTGGTGGACAATTGGATCAATACCACTGGCAAAGTTCTGCATGGGCCGAATTATTTTCCGCCGCTGGAGCCGGTTGGCAAAGGCAAGGCGCAAGTGTTCAGCAGCTCGCCGCGTGGGGGCAATGAAAGCATGCACATGATGTACCTGCTGGCAATCACCGCTGCCGAGCATTCGATTCATCTGTCGAGCGCTTATTTCGTTCCGGACGAATTGACGATCCATGCGCTGATTGACGCCGTGCGTCGAGGGGTGCGGGTGCAGGTCATCGTGCCGGGCACAACGATCGACACTGAAATCGTGCGCCAGGCCTCACGCGGCCTGTGGGGTGACTTGCTGCAAGCAGGGGTGGAAATCTATGAATACCAACCCACCATGTTTCATTCCAAGGTGCTGGTGCTCGATGAGCAACTGGTATCGGTAGGCTCTACCAACTTTGACATCCGCTCTTTGCGGCTGAACGACGAAGCCAACCTCAATATTTATGACAAGCCATTCGCCCGCGAGCAGATCGCCATTTTCAACGACGATCTGGCCCATTCCAAAAAATTCACCTTCGAACAATGGCAGCAGCGTCCCCTGGGCCAAAAGATCCGGGAAAAAACAGCTGCCATCCTACGTCCGCTACTCTAAGCCCGTCCGGCTCAAGCCACTGCGGGCGTTACAGGACAGCCGTCGATAAACACCTTGAGTTCGCCCTGATTGAACGAAGTCCAGTTCTCATTGGTCGTGAGAGGTTCGGTGACGATCACGGCCACCCGATCCTGGGGCGTAGTGACTTCGGAAAAGTCGACGCTGACATCTTCGTCGGACAGCACTGCTTCAGCAAAGGGATGCTGGCGCACGATGTAATGCAGACTGGTGCTGCAATGCGCAAACAGGGCCGAACCGTCTGAGAGCAGCATGTTGAAGGTGCCGTGGATGGCAATGTCGGCGGTCAACTCACGTAGAGCCGTCGTCAGATCGGGCAACGCCGGCAACACATCGCCAAAGCGCTGACGTAGTTGCTGCAATACATAGCAGAAGGCGCGCTCGCTGTCGGTGGTGCCTACCGGCTGGAACGGGCCGGTCAAGGCCGGAGTGAAGTCTTTTAGGTCGCCATTGTGGGCAAAAACCCAGTAGCGGCCCCAGAGCTCACGCACGAATGGATGGCAATTTTCCAGGGCGATGCGCCCCTGCGTGGCCTTGCGGATGTGAGCAATGACGTTCTTGGACTTGATCGGAAAACACTTGATCAGTTCGGCCACGGGCGAGTCGATCGCTGCTTGGTAATCGACGAAATGGCGTACGCCAGCGCCTTCGAAAAAGGCAATGCCCCAGCCGTCCTTGTGACTGTCGGTGCGCCCGCCACGGGTGGAAAAACCAGTAAAGCTGAACACGATGTCGGTCGGTACATTGCAGTTCATTCCAAGAAGCTGGCACATAAGCAGGACGAAAGAGGGGGAAAAGGTAAGCCGCACCGCAGAGACGCTTTCCTGACTTGTGAGACAGGTGGTGCTTCACAGTAGCATGAAACAGCAGAATCGCTTGCTGAGAGGAATTGGATTAAATGATTAGGCTGTCATCTGATTGGCAACGTGAAACGACAAATTCTGGGGATGCACGCAATCCAGACCTTGAAGGCAATCTGCCACAGGCCAGTCAAAGAATGCGGAAAGAAGAAAAGTTAAAGCCTGCAAGGTCCGGCCAACAAAAAAGGGCAGTGCCAAGATGGCATGCCCTAGGTTGATGCACTCCGAAGCAAACCAAGGTTGGCTCCAGTGAAACATTACTGCCTCTGTGTTCGCACCTGTCAGAGCAAGACGAATGTCATTGCCCGTTTCATGACACACGCCGAGGCAAACTGCCTGACACAAGTGCGTCCATGAGGACCGTCTGCCAAAGTGCGCAATCGGTTGGCCAGTCAATGGGTTGAATCAATGCAAGGTGACCGGCTGGCTCATAAGGGTGTCATAAGTCCCGAGAAAGTCATCAATTTCCTCCTCACTGGGTTCGGTTGCGATCAAATCTTCGACGTTGCGGCGGAAAGACTCGGCGAGAGCTCCTCCGATAAATATCTCGCGCTTGCCGGGTTTGTCGACGATCTCGTAACCACCAAAGCGCAGTGCCTCTTGGCCATCATCGGCACCAAATTCCACCACGCTGTACTGCTCGCTGTTGTAGATCAGGTTCATGTGCGCTCCTTGGAGTCAAATGATCAATCGGGCATAGTTACTATACCTGTTAATTGAGCATGTGGTAGGCAAGCTGCCTATTTCAAGAGATGAAACAAAAAAGCGGCAGTCTCCGTAGTGCGGCGCGAGCACCGCTCCTCATTGGAGTGACGATTTCAGGCGGCAACCAACGGGGTCAGGCGCAGCAGGGCGTCGTACGGCGAATGTGTCAGAAAGCCCTGAATCGCCTCAAGATGGGCCGTGCTGGCCAGAGCAATGAATAAACGTCGGGGACGGGTGCGCAAGAGCCGATTGAGGGTGACCTGCATCACCAGGTTGCCGCTGCAGCAGACGCAGCCCGGTGCAATGCGCACGCTCTGGATGTCAGGATCGGTGGGCAAGACCGGACAAGGAGCAGGCAAGCCTTCGAGCAGGATGGCTGCAGTCGGTGCGCCCGGCACCAGCAGCGCATCAGATGCGCTGCTGGTAGATCTCGCCGATGCGGTGCGCGTGGCCTCAGCCTGTTCGTCTTGCAATAACCCGGCAATCACATTTTCGCGCGCTTGGGCGCTGGAGCCTGTGACCAGAGTGGTCAAAACGAGGCCGGCAGGACCTGGAAGGGTCATTCTGCCTTCTTGGCGGCAGCCTTATTGGTCTCCACACCCAGTTGCTTGAGCTTGCGATACAAGTGAGTGCGTTCCAGGCCGGTGCGTTCGGCTACGCGCGTCATGCTGTAGCCTTCGCGTGCCAGGTGATAGCGGAAATAGGTGCGCTCGAAGGCATCCCGCGCTTCGCGTAGCGGCGTGTCGAAGGACACTTCTAGCCTCTGCTCCGGAAGGAACGCCGTGTTAGCCCCGTCGGCGGCCAGGATGGAGACACCGCTGGCGCCATCCGGACGTCTGTCCGCCATCGGCTGGCCTGTGCGTGCCGTCACCTGCGCTTGAGCCTGGGCCTGGCGTGTGGTTTCCTGACCGTGGGTCAAACCTTGTTCGACAGCTGTGAGCAGCTTTTGCAGAGAAATCGGTTTCTCCAGGAAGCTCAGAGCACCGATACGGGTGGCTTCGACGGCCGTGTCGATGGTGGCATGGCCCGACATCATGATCACTGGCATGCTCAGTAGACCTTCGCGCTGCCACTCCTTGAGCAGAGTGACGCCATCCGTATCGGGCATCCAGATATCCAGTAGTACCAAGTCTGGAGCTCCCAGGGCGCGCTGTTCACGGGCCTGCTGGGCGTTTTCTGCAGTCGTGACGACATGGCCTTCATCGCCCAGAATCTCTGAAAGCAGTTCTCGAATGCCCATTTCGTCATCGACTACTAGTACATTTGCCATGCAGCTGTTCTCCTCATCCGAATTCCTCCGTAACGCGCCCGATTTAACGGACGGCTCGGGGCTTAATATTCTTGTACCAACTTTAACAGCAATATACTGATTCTAGCGCCCCCCGAATTTGAGCAATTCCGGATATCAATCCGTCCGCCATGCTCTTCGACAATTTTTCGTACCATGGCCAGCCCCAAGCCGGTGCCGCGCGGCTTTGAGGTGACATAAGGTTCGAAGGCGCGCGCCAAGATTTTGGCGGGAAAACCGGGTCCGTTATCGCTGATGCTTAAGCGCACGGCGCTGAGGCGCTGGCCTTCCGAATCCGGATAATGAATGGCTTCGGTCTTGAGCTCGATGCGGGCGGGTGTGTCCTTGTCGGGACGTTCGTCGACCGCATCCTGGGCATTTTGTAGCAGATTGTGGACCACCTGGCGCAGCTGGGTTTCGTCGCCCAAAATGGGCGGCAGTGCTGGGTCCAGCTCGGCATGAATGGTGTCGCGGCTGTCGCCCGCGAGATACAAGCCAAGAATTTCTTCGGTCAGAGCATTCAGATCGAGCTCGGCCAAGACTGCCGGCGGCGTGCGGGCATAGTCACGGAAATTGTCGACCATGCGCTTCATAGCGCTGACCTGGTTGACGATGGTGTTGGTGCTACGAGTGAGCAGGGCTGCTTCGGGCTCGGCCAGCTTGGATAGCAGCTTCATCTGCAGACGCTCAGCCGAAAGCTGGATGGGCGTCAGAGGATTCTTGATTTCATGCGCCAAGCGGCGGGCAACCTCACCCCAGGCAATTGAGCGCTGGGCCGAAATCACGTCCGAGATATCGTCAAATACGACCACATGGCCGACCCGCGTGCTCAGCGGCAGGCTGGAGCCGCGCGCCAGCAGGGTAATGTCGCTTTCGCTGTCGACATCGCCGCCCTGGCCTGGGATCACGATCTGCTTTTGCCAGTGGCTGTCGGCGCGACCGTCTTCATTAGCTGCGGATTGGGCTTGCTGGTCTGCAAAAGCATGCGTCACGGCCTCGGCAAACAGCGCCCATTCCGGGA
>JBBSSV010000132.1:0-5724 GCA_038241705.1 Burkholderiales bacterium
CATGCAGGACGCCGGCGTCAAGCAGGTGGTGCGGTTGGCTCAGGCCATGGGCGTCAGGCATAGTCCGCTGGTGCCGGTGCCGTCGCTAGCGCTGGGAACCAGCCCTGTGACCCTGCTGGAAATGAGCAGTGTCTATGCCACCATCGCTCATGGTGGCCTGTATCGTCAGCCGGTCGTCATCCAGCGCATCCTCGGGCGGGATGGTGAAGTCTTGCTCGACACTGGGGTTAGCGAGCGCAGCGCTCCATCGCGCGTAATGAACAAACAGACAGCCGAGGACTTGATCGATATGTTGCGCGGTGCCGTGCGTCAAGGCACGGGGCGAGGTCTGGGCGACCGTTTTGGCCTGCGTGCCGATTTGGCCGGCAAGACCGGCACAACCCAGGACAACACCGATGGCTGGTTCATCGCCATGCATCCCCAACTGGTAACCGGTGCCTGGGTGGGTTTTAACGATACCCGGGTGAGCATGCGCAGCAACTATTGGGGGCAGGGCGGGCACAATGCCCTGCTCTTGGTCGGCGACTTTCTGCGCCAATCATTTGATGAAAAATTACTGGATTCAGGGCAAACCTTTCCTGGCTACCGCCGTGCGCCGGTGCTGACCCAGCGTGCGCCGCAAGAAGACGAGGCAGCCCAGCAGAATGTTTTGGCAGACATGGAAGAAGGGGGTGTCCCTTTGCAGATCGTGCGTGAGCGTCTGCCCAATGGCACTATCTATATTGGCGACCGGGAAAGTGCTAGCCTGCCTCGGCCCAGCCGCAGCACGCAAAGGACACCCGAGGAAATGGCGGAAATCATGCTGAGCCTGGGGCGCGATCCGGATACTGGAGTCTTGCTGGAGCCTGAAGGCCAGGCCATAGGGGCGAGCGCGTTACCCAACGGTAGCCAGGCAACCGGTCGGTAAAAAACGGTCGATAGAAATCGCACAGTGGCTTAACTCAAGCCATCACTTATCTCGTTGTTGGGTAACGAAAGCCGCGTGTCCGCGTGCGCGCAGCACGCAAGCCGGGCAGTGGCCACAGCCATAGCCCCAATCATGCAGCGCGTCGCGCTCGCCCAAGTAGCAAGTATGGGTTTCGGTACGGATCAATTCCACCAGCGCCGCCCCACCCAGTTCCTGCGCCAGCGCCCAAGTAGCTGCCTTGTCACGCTGCATCAGGGGCGTAGCCAGGATGAAGGACTGGCCCATACCCAGGGTTAACGTGCGCTCCAAGGATTTCAGAGTATCGGCGCGACAGTCCGGGTAGCCGGAGTAATCCGCTTCGCTCATGCCTCCTACCAGCACGTCCAGTCCGCGGCGGTAGGCGACGGTGGCGGCAACCGTCAGAAACAGCAGGTTGCGGCCTGGCACGAAGGTATTCGGCAGACCATTGGCCAGCGTCGTGATCTCCATCTCATGGGTCATCGCCGTTTCCGAAATTTCGGCTAGCAAAGACAGGTCGATCAAGTGATCTGAGCCCAAGCGCTGCGCCCATTCTGGTTTGAGGATGCGCAATGCCTGCAGCAATGGCGCACGTACCGCCAGTTCGACCGCGTGGCGCTGGCCATAATCAAAAGCGATGGTCTCTACCTGCTCATAGCGTGACAGCGCCCAGGCCAGGCAGGTGGCCGAATCCTGACCACCGCTAAAAAGCACCAGGGCACCCTTGGGAATCGTCATGGTCGCGGCCTTATTGCTTATCGATGGATTTAATCATTTGCTCGATGTAGTCACCGTTTTCTTCGGTGTAGCGCAGCCTGACTGGATACCATTCCTGACTGGGCGCCAGCCACATGATGATCTCGTCGGTCCGATTCTTACTGCGCGGCAGTTTCTTGACCTGCACAGTATCGAGCTGACCCAGAGGCGTGTCCAGCGTGCCCTGGCCCATGACTTCAAAGGTCCAGGTTTGCATCTCGCCCCGTCCGGCAACTGGCATCTCCCAAGTGCTTCCCTTCTGGAAGCGGTCCGGGGCGCTGCGGGCCATGGCAATCAATTGCCACAGCGCGCTGGCCTTGTCCTGGGCATGCGCTTTGATTGGCACTTTTTTCTGGGCAGATGAAAAAACAGCAGTATCACCTGCATGGTCGAATCGAACTCCGGTCGGATTCTTGCGCAGCCGTTTTTCTGTGAAATTCAGCGGACGCAAGCCCTGTTTGGTCACCCTACCGCTGCTGCGCTCTTCCAAGATGGTGCCGACTAGCATGGCGCGCGTAGTCAGTACGGCCTGGTAATGCTGCGCATCCGCTTGCCACACTATGTCAGCGTGGCCACTTATCTTTAGGCCTTTGTGGCTGGCTGAAATGGTGTAGGCCAATTTGGCCGAAGGCGGCAAGCTGGCTTCAAGTACGGCTGCCGCCTGCGCGGGCAGCAGTGTCATCAGGAAACTGCTTGTCAGCAGGCTTGTGATCATCCAGTGTCTGGAAATTTGTGTCATATCTGCGTTCCTTTAGGCGCACTGCATGTACTGTCTGAAGCTGATAGGCCTCTATGCAAGTAAAGCACCACTAGGGGCTGAACATCATAGTGTAATGGATGAAAAGAGCGAGGCCGAAGACTGGTGTTGCATGATAATCACGACAGTTAGCGGTTCAACTCGTTTTTTTGCCAGACGTGTTTTATGTACCGGACTTTACGATGAAACGTGTCAGCCTTGTTTTCGAGGGACACGTTTGATTGATCGCTATTCTTCATGTCCATGAAACAGCCTTGTCCCGTTCTCAAACATCCCCCCTCTAGAGAAGAAAGCCTCTGAGAACAACGATAAGGCTCTGTCGTCCCCCGGCGGAAATATTCCGTGGCCGTCAAGGATGGCAATCGCAACCGGATGAATGGGCTAGCGTATCGGTTGGCAAGGGCCGCGCTCTGCGATTCCCTGAAATAATCCCTGTTACAGGGCAAAAGACCCTGCACTTTTTTTCTGTGCGCCACCATGTTGGCGTATGGTAAGCAAGCTGCAGGTTGATGGCACGGGCCTGCCGTTAGGCGTATTCGCCTCTTTTTCAGGGAAACCGCATGAGCATCAGAAATCTGGAATACCTTTTTGCGCCGACATCGGTCGCGGTGATTGGCGCTTCCGAGCGCGCCCATAGCGTCGGTGCGACCGTGCTGCAGAACCTGACCCAGGGTGGCTTTTCAGGACCGGTATTTGCAGTCAATCCCAAATACCAGCGGCTGGGGGCCTTGCCGGTCTATGCCAGGGTGGCCGACCTTCCACAGGTGCCGGATCTGGCCATCATCTGCACCCCGCCCGCAACCGTGCCTGGGCTGGTTGCGGAGTTGGGAGCCTGCGGCACCCGCGCCGTGATCGTGGTGACTGCGGGCCTGGGTTCGCTCAAGACAGAAGATGGTCGTACGCTCAAGCAAGCCATGCTGGACGCTGCCCGGCCGCATCTATTGCGCATTCTCGGCCCCAATTGCGTCGGCATGCTGGTGCCGAGCATTGGCCTGAACGCGAGCTTTGCCCATACCGGTGCTGCGCCCGGCAAGCTGGCCTTCATTTCCCAGTCGGGTGCAATGGTCACGGGCGTGCTGGATTGGGCCGCCGAGCGCAACATCGGCTTTTCCAAGTTTATTTCTCTGGGCGAGAGCGCCGACATCGATTTTGGTGACTTGCTGGACTACCTCGCCAACGATCCCGATACCAGCGCCATCCTGCTGTATGTCGAAGCCATTACCGACGCGCGCAAGTTCATGTCGGCCGCTCGTGCGGCGGCGCGCACTAAGCCGGTACTAGTGATCAAGGCTGGCCGTTTCGCTGAAGGCGCCAAGGCCGCTGCTTCGCACACCGGCGCCCTGGCTGGTGCCGATGCGGTCTATGACGCCGCCATCCGCCGTGCCGGCATGCTGCGCGTATTCACCACGGAAGAACTGTTCGACGCCGTCGAGACCCTGGCTTACGCCGCACCCCTGCAAGGCGAGCGTCTGGCCATCTTGACCAATGGCGGTGGCCCGGGAGTGATGGCGACTGATGTGCTGATTGAAGAGCACGGAACGCTGGCTGCCTTGTCCCCCCAGACCATCAAACAACTTGATGCTGTGCTGCCCAGTACTTGGTCCGGTGCCAATCCCGTGGATATCATTGGCGATGCGCCGGCAACGCGCTATGTGCAAGCTTTGGAGGTGCTGATGCAAAGCCAGGATGCGGATGCCACGCTCTTCATCCATGCCCCCACCGCCATCGTGCCTAGCACCGATATTGCCCGGGCCGTGGTCAATTCCCTGGGGCGCAACCGGCAGGCGCTACTGGGTTGCTGGCTGGGAGGAGCGGCCGTGGCCGAAGCGCGGCGCATTTTTTCTCAAGCTGGCATTCCGACTTACGATACGCCAGAAAAAGCGGCGCGCGCCTTCATGCAGTTGGTGAACTATCGACGCAACCAAGCCCTGCTGGGTGAAGTTTCGCCGGCTTCGTCTGACGCCCTGCCGGCAAGGACGGCGCGGGAGCAGGCGCGCCAAGTGATCGAAGGGGCGTTGCAGGCCGGGCGTGACATGCTGAATGAACCCGAAGGCAAGGCGGTACTGGCGGCCTACGGCATCCCCGTGGTGGAAACTCGTACCGTGGATTCGGTTGAGGACGCGCTGGTCGCCGCCGACGCCATCGGCTATCCGGTTGCCGTGAAGATCTTGTCGCATCAGATCAGCCACAAGTCTGACGTAGGCGGCGTCGCCTTGGATCTGGAAGACCGTACCGCGCTGGAAACAGCCGCCACGGGCATGCTTCAACGTGTTGCGCGCCTGCGCCCGGACGCCAGCGTCGACGGTTTTACCGTGCAAACCATGGTGCGTCGCCCGCACAGCCGCGAGTTGATCATCGGCGTCAGCACCGACCCGGTCTTTGGGCCAGTCATTCTGTTTGGCCAAGGCGGGATTGCAGTAGAAGTCACGGCTGATCATGCCTTGGCACTGCCGCCGCTGAACCGTCCGCTGGCGCTGGATTTGATCGGCCAGACCCGCATTGCACGTCTGCTAGACGCCTACCGCAACCTGGAAGCAGCCGATCTGGAAGCTGTGTGCCAGACACTGATCCAAGTGTCGCTAATGATTACCGAGCTGCCTGAAATCTTGGAACTCGACATCAATCCCTTGCTGGCCGATGCCGATGGGGTCATTGCCCTGGATGCGCGTTTCCAGATTGCGCCCGTGCCCGCCGCCCAGCAGCAGGACCGCAGCGCCCACCTGGCGATTCGCCCCTATCCGGAAGAGTTGGTGGAACAGGTGGACTGGCGCGGCAAGCCCCTGATCCTGCGCCCGATCAAGCCTGAGGACGAGGCCCAACATGCCGCCTTCGTCGCAACCTTTGACACGCTAGAAGCGCCTTCTGCTGCCATCAGCCGCCTGCGCGCGCCCCATTCGCTGCAGCTGGCGCGCCTGACCCAGATTGATTACGACCGGGAAATGGCCTTCATTGCCACGCACGCCAATCGCCGGGGCGAAAATGAAACCCTGGGCGTGGCGCGGGCGCTGACCGACCCCGACAATCTGGAAGCCCATTTCACTCTGGCTGTCTGCCCGGATTTGCATAGTATGGGGCTAGAGAGGCTGCTGCTGGAAAAACTGGTGCGCTACTGCGACCAGCGTACCACTGCGCGCATGGTCGGCACCGTGGCAGTGGACAACAAGGAGTTGCTGCATGCGGCTGGGCAGTTGGGATTTATCACTCAGAGCCAAGCCGGGCCAGAAGAAGTTATGCTGATGCGTTCCTGCCAGTCTGCTGTTTAGCCAAAGGCGCAATTCACTAAAAG
>JBBSSV010000133.1:0-5658 GCA_038241705.1 Burkholderiales bacterium
GGCTCATGGGCCACCCGGTTCCCTTTCCATGCAAGGACAAAAGATGGTGGCAGGCCTTCAGTTAGTGGCAAAACAGGTAGGTGACATCATCTTGGGCAAGGAGCAGCAGATTCGACAGGCGCTGGCCTGCCTGCTGGCAGGTGGGCATCTGTTGATCGAGGACGTACCGGGCGTGGGCAAAACCACGCTGGCGCACGCATTGGCCATTTCCCTTGGACTGCAATTTCAGCGGGTGCAGTTCACCAGCGATTTGTTACCAGCGGACGTGATCGGCCTGTCGATCTATGAGCGCGGCAACGCCGAAGGCAACGCTGCCGGCTTCGTCTTTCATCCGGGACCGGTCTTTACCCAATTGCTGCTGGCCGACGAAATCAATCGCGCCACGCCCAAGACCCAGTCGGCCTTGCTGGAAGCCATGGAAGAGCGCCAAGTCAGTGTCGATGGCGTCAGCCGTCCCTTGCCTGCACCCTTCTTCGTGATCGCCACCCAGAACCCGGCGCGCCAGATCGGTACCTACTCTTTGCCGGAATCGCAGTTGGACCGATTCCTGATGTGCATTACCTTAGGCTATCCGGATGCCACCGCTGAACGTGCATTGTTAATGGGGCAAGATCGGCGACATATGCTCTCTCACCTCGACGCCGTGCTCCGGCCCGGTGATTTGCAGGCAGCCCAGACCAAGCTACGTCACGTTCACGCCGCGCCGGCACTGATCGATTACGTTCAGGCATTGGTGCACGCTTCGCGTCTCAGCGGCTTGTTTGCCGAAGGCTTGAGCCCCCGCGCGGCCCTGGCCTTACTGCAAGCTGCCCGCGCCTGGGCTGCGCTGGACAACCGTGACCACGTCATTCCGGAGGATGTGCAGGCCATATTGGTGCCGGTTGCGGCTCACCGCTTGCGTCCGCTGCATGCCGGCAATGACACGCTTTCCAGCCGCGAACGGGTGCTGCAGATGATGCAGGCCGTAGGCGTCTAGGCTTCCAATGCTGCACCGTCTCTCCAGCAGTGCCCGTCTGCGCTGGGATGCTTGGCTGCGTCGTCTGCCTGGCAGTGAACCAGGTGAGAGCCTGCTGCGGCAAAACCGCATTTTCATTATTCCCACTCGCGCCGGACTGGGGCTGGCGCTGTTGCTGCTGGTGCTTTTCGTGGCGTCCGCCAATTACAGCCTAAGCCTGGGCTTTGGTCTGACTTTCCTGATCGGTAGTTGCGCCATCGTCGATATGTGCCTGACTTATCGCAATCTGGCTCATCTATTTTTGGCACCGGGACGGGCCTCGCCTGTGTTTGCTGGCGAAGAAGCCGCCTTTGAATTGCATTTAATCAACCGCAGCCGCTACGACCGTTATGGCATCTGGCTGGGCGGGCTGAAGCTGCCTGCGCCCCGGCCTGAACAGGCAGCCGACATTGCCGCCGACAGCAGTTGCCAGTTGACCTTGCAAGTGCCGGCCCTGCAGCGCGGTTGGCTGGCAGCACCGACGGTAAGGCTGCAAACTCGCTTCCCCCTGGGCCTCTTGCGCGCCTGGAGTTACTGGCGACCGGAGATGCGGCTGCTGGTCTATCCTCATCCGGAAGACCCGGCGGCACTTTTTCCCGGTTCAGGTTCGGGCCAAGACGTTGCAAGCGCGCAGCAGCGAGCAGGTGAAGAGGATTTCGCCGGTATCAGGCCTTATCAGGCGGGTGATGCGCCCAGTCGACTTGCCTGGCGGCAGATGGCACGCCTGGATCTGTTCAATACGGCAAGCAGCGGCTTGCTGGTCAAGCAGTTCGAACAAGGCAGCGGCCAAGAACACCTGTGCTTTGATCTGGCACAGTTGCCGCCAGAGCTGGGTATCGAAGCTCAGCTTTCCCGTCTGACGCGCTGGGTGCTGGAAGCCGAAGCGAAGAACTTGCGCTACGGTCTGCGCTTGGGAGGACAGCGCCTTCACCCAGCCAGCGGCGCAGCGCATCGTGCGGCCTGCCTACAGGCGCTGGCGCTCTATCCGGAGCAATCATGAAACCCTTGCCGACGCTGGCCACAAGCGAAAACGGGACCAAGCATCGGCTGGCCGCAGCGATGAATCGGTTTCGACTGACAGAACGTGCGCTGCCGGAAAATGGATTCATCCGCGATCGGCGCACAGCGCTGCTGCTATTAACGGCTTGCAGCATGGTGCTGCTGCCTTACATCAGCTATCTTCCGGGCTGGATTTCCGGCTTTTGTGCAACGTTGCTGGGTTGGCGCGCTTGGCTTACCTACCGCAAGCAAACCCTGCCGCCACGCTGGCTATTGCTGTTGTTAAGCACCGCCGGCCTGAGCGGCATTTATCTTGACTATGGCACCTTCATCGGACGCGAAGCCGGGGTAGCCATGTTGGTGGTGCTGCTGGCCTGCAAGCTGTTGGAAATGCGTGCTAAACGTGACCTGTTCGTAGTCATTTTCCTGAGCTTTTTCCTGATCCTGGCGTTGTTCTTTTACTCGCAGTCCATCCTGGTAGCGCTCGCCATGCTGCTGGCCATGGGGCTGATGCTGTGCGTGCAACTGTCCATGCAGTTCGTCCATGCCCTGCCCCCGCTGCGCGCAAGGCTGAAACTGGCGGCGCGCATTATGGGTCTGGCTATGCCGTTAGCACTGGTGTTGTTTCTGCTGTTTCCCCGCATCGAAGGGCCGCTGTGGGGGCAACCCGGCAGCAGCTCCGGCGCAGGCAGCGGCCTATCGAACAGCATGTCGCCCGGCGATATTTCCAACCTGGCGATGTCGGAAGCACTGGCCTTTCGCGTGCGTTTCCTGGACGGCCTGCCGTCTGCTGGTGAGCTATATTGGCGAGGCCCGGTGCTGGGCGACTTTGATGGACGCACCTGGAGGCCCTTGCGTCGCGCCAGCGGCAACCGCGCACCGCTGACCATCGAAGCGCGCCAGCCGCCCATTCATTATCAAGTCACGCTGGAACCCAGCCAGCAACGCAACCTGTTTGCTCTGGAAGTGCCACACAGCCTGCCGCACTTGCGTGACAACCCGGTCTGGCTGACAGCTGACCTGGAACTGCTGACCAGCCAGCCGCTGCGTCAGCGCGTGCAATACCAGGCGTCTTCGAGTCTGAATGCCGCCGTGCAAGCCCAGGCCGAAGCCACCGAGTTTGCGCCTTGGCTGCTGCTACCGCCCGGCTATAACCCAGCCACCCGCGATCTGGCCACACAGTTGCGTCAACGTACGCAGGGCAATACCGAATTGGTGCAAGCCACGCTGGCCTATTTTCGTAATGAGCCTTTTCACTACACCTTGGAGCCCCCTTTGCTGGGCCAACATACCGTGGACGAATTCCTGTTCAACAGTCGTAGTGGCTTTTGCGAACACTACGCCGGCGCCTTTGTCTTCCTGATGCGCGCAGCCGGAATTCCGGCGCGCGTCATTACCGGCTATCAGGGCGGGGAAATCAATCCGGTCGATGGCCGTATGAGCGTGCGCCAGTCCGACGCCCATGCCTGGGCCGAAGTCTGGTTAGTCGGCCAGGGCTGGCTGCGCGTCGATCCGACGGCTGCGGTCGCACCTGAGCGAGTCACTACCCAAAGTCGTGCGCCGCTGCCCGCTTCCGATCAAGGCTCCTTTGCAGACTGGTCGGGACTGGGCAAGCTGCAACACGGCCTGGGTAGCCTCTGGCAAACGCCCTTGCATCGGTTGCGCCAAGGTTGGGAAGCTGCCAATGCCGGTTGGAACCGTTGGGTGCTGGATTATTCATCCGCACGCCAACAAAGTTTGCTGGAATTTTTTGGCTTAAAAACAGTTGATTGGCGGGTGCTGACCGGATTGCTATTCGGCATCGGCGGTTTAGTTGCCAGCCTGGTACTGCTGCCGGTCTTGCGCCAGCGTCGGCGGTTGCCGCCAGCCGAGGCCCTGTATCAGCGTTTTTGCCAACGTCTGGCAAAACTGGGGCTTTCAAAGGCTGCGCATGAAGGCCCGCGTGCCTACGCCCAGCGTCTGGCGGCGGATGCAGTTCATCTGAATCCCACGCAACAAGGCGCAGCTATCCGCTTTCTGACACTGTATGAAACAATGCACTATGCACAGCAAGGTGCGGCGCCTGCCAGCGCCATGGCGCAACTCAAATCCCTACTGCAGGAATGTCGATGAAATCTGTATGCATCACGCGTCTGAACGCGCACTGGAACACAACTTTCAACCTTCGTGGTCTGACCCGTCTGGTCCCTGCCTTGGGGACGCTTTGCCTAGGTATCGGCCTGAGCCTGCCCGCAGCAGCCGCGCCGGCATTGACAAAGACACAGTTGCCATTGCTGGCGCAGAATCTATACGACGAAAGTGGACCAGACATGAGCGCGCCAGCGCCCTCCCTGTCTGACAATCTGGCGGAATGGCCGCAGGTGCAAACTTTCATTACACATATGGTCGCCACTCATGGCTTTGATAAGACATGGCTGCAAGGCGTCTTTACCGAGACCCAACTGTCGGACAGCGCCATCCGTCTGATGCGCCCTGCCCCACCGGGCAAGGCCAAGGACTGGCGCGCTTACCGTGCCCGCTTTGTCGAACCCGTGCGCATCAACGCCGGCGTCACCTTCTGGGAGCGCCACGCCGATGCACTGGAACGTGCCGAACAACGCTACGGGGTCCCGGCCGACATCATCGTTGGCATCATTGGCGTAGAAAGCGTCTTTGGCCGCCACACTGGCAACTTCCGTGTGCTCGACGTCATCACCTCGTTGGCCTTTGCTTACCCCGACACGCCCACGCGCGAAGCCCGCATGGGCTACTTTCGCAAGGAGTTGGAAAACGCCTTCCTGTTTGCGCGGGAAGACGGCATCGATCCCTTTTCCTTGCGCGGCTCCTATGCTGGCGCAGTCGGCTGGCCACAATTTATGCCGGGCAGCATCCGCGCCTATGCCGTGGATTTTGACGGCAACGGCCACATCGATCTGCGCAATTCACCCGTGGATGCCATTGGCAGCGTCGCTAATTATTTGGTCAAGCACGGCTGGAAACGGGGCGAGCCGTTGGTCTTTCCGGTAGAAGTCGATCGCGCGCACTCCAACTGGGAAGCCTTCATTGGTCAAGGCTTGAGCGCTAAGTTCCAATTGGCCGACATGGAAAAAGCGGGTGTAGTAGCCCGGATTACACCGCCCGACGACATGTTGTACGCGCTGGTGGACTTGCAAAATGGCAACGCGCCCACGGAATACTGGCTGGGCACAAATAATTTTTTTGCCATCACGTTGTACAACCGCAGTTATTTTTACGCCATGGCAGTGATTGATCTGGGGCGGGCGGTGCGGGCGGCGAGAAGCAGTTGAACCCGCGTTGAGTCCGGTAAAGAACTGCCCTTGGCCAGAAACAATTGATTTCAGGGGGCAGTTCAAGAACTCTCCAGCAAAGGCTTTAGCAGGGCTATCGTGAGTCGAGTCGCTCCCTGATGGTGGGTGGCGAACTGGTGCGCTCTATCCGCCATATCTTTGGCGAGCAAACCATCCTCCAGCAATTGCACGGCAGTATCCAGCAGGACGTCCGCATCCGCCACGCGATTAGCCGCTCCGGCTGTAATCGCTTCTTCGGTAATGGTTTGAAAATTGAAGGTCGACGGTCCGATCAGCACCGGCTTGCCCACAGCACAGGCTTCAATCAGGTTTTGCCCACCCAATGGCAGAAGACTGCCGCCAATGAAGGCCACGTCA
>JBBSSV010000134.1:0-5625 GCA_038241705.1 Burkholderiales bacterium
ATCGGACGAATGACGATTTCGCCATTTTCCACCACGGGGCGCTCCTTGGTGGCGTGAATCCCAAGAATGGCAGATTGCGGTGGATTGATGATGGGCGTGGACATCATGGAGCCGAACACACCCCCGTTGGAAATCGAGAAGGTGCCGCCGGACAGGTCTTCCAAGGTTAGCTTGGCGTTTTTGGCGTTGGCTGCCAGTTCGCCGATCTTCTTTTCGATGTCGGCTAAGCTCATTTGGTCTGCATTGCGCAAGATGGGCACAACCAGACCGCGCGGCGAGCTAACTGCGATGCCAATATCGAAATAGCCGTGATAAACGATGTCGTTGCCATCGACCGAAGCATTGATGATCGGATAGCGCTTCAGTGCCGTCACCGCCGCCTTGACAAAGAACGACATGAACCCCAGGCGTACGCCATGCTCCTTTTCAAAACGATCGCGGTATTTGCTGCGCAAATCCATGACAGCCTGCATGTTGACCTCATTGAAGGTCGTCAAAATGGCGCTGTTGGCCTGGGATTCGACTAGGCGCTCGGCCACGCGCGCACGCAACCGGCTCATGGGCACACGCTCTTCAGGGCGGCTTCCCGGCGAATCCGGGGCTGGTGCTGAAGGCTTACTGTGACTTGGCACCGCCGTGCCCGAGCTAGACGCAGGGGCGGGCTTTTTATCGAGCTGGTCGATCACGTCACCCTTAGTGATTCGGCCATCCTTACCAGTACCCGTTAGCTGATCGAGCGACAGTTCGCTTTCCGACATCATCTTGGCGGCAGCTGGCATGGCAATCGCCGCAGCAGTGGCCGGGGTAGGAGCGGGAGCCGTGGCTGGGGCTGATGCCGCCTTGGCTTCGTCTGAGCTAGCTGCGGCTGTGTCGGGCGCGGCAGCTGGCGTACTGGCCTTGGCTTCGGTATCAATGCGCGCAATCAACTGACCAGCGGTCACCGTACTGCCATCGACTTCCAGCACTTCAGTGATCACACCGCTGCTAGGGGCAGGCAATTCCAGAACGACCTTGTCGGTTTCGATGTCGATCAGGTTTTCATCACGCTCGACCGCATCGCCGACCTTCTTGTGCCACTCCAGCAAGGTGGCTTCTGCCACGGATTCGGACAACTGCGGAACCTTGACTTCAATAATTGCCATGTAACGCTCCGTTTGGGATTTCCAATGTGGGCCCAACCTGCCGAGCCACTTTTATCTGATATTGGTCGCTTACTTGGCCTGCACCGGGCCTTTCATTTTGCCGAATGCCGTTTCGATCAGCGCCTTTTGTTGAGCAAAGTGCTTGTCATAGTAGCCAACTGCCGGCGACGCGCTGGCGGGTCTACCGGCATAGCCCAGCTTTTGCCCAACGCGCATGTTCTCCAGAAGGTTGTGCTGGATCTGGAACCATGCCCCCTGGTTCTTGGGCTCATCCTGCACCCAGATGAGTTCGGATGCCTGCGGAAATTGTCCCAAGGCAGCCGCCATCGACTTGTGCGGAAAAGGATACAACTGTTCCAGTCGAATGATAGCCACGTCGTTGCGCTCCCGCTCTCTACGCGCACTCAACAGATCGTAATACACCCGACCCGAGCACAACAGGATGCGCTTGACCTTGGTGGGGTCGATCTGCTTGTCCACTTCAGTAATTACCGTCTGGAAATTCCCCTGCGACAAATCCGATAAGGGAGAACCGGCTTCTTTGTTGCGCAGAAGCGATTTGGGCGTGAGAATGATCAGCGGCTTGCGGAACTTGCGGATCATCTGGCGCCGCAACAGATGGAAGATCTGGGCGGCTGTCGTCGGTTGCGTAACCTGCATATTGTGATCGGCGCAGAGTTGCAGATAGCGCTCCAGCCGAGCAGAAGAATGCTCCGGCCCCTGTCCTTCGTAGCCATGGGGCAACATCATCACCAGCCCGCAAACACGCCCCCATTTGACTTCGCCGGAACTGATGAACTGGTCGATGACGACCTGGGCGCCATTGGCAAAGTCACCGAACTGGGCTTCCCAGATGGTCAGGGTATTCGGCTCGGCCGTGGAATAGCCATACTCAAATGCCAGCACCGCTTCTTCCGAAAGGACAGAATCGATCACGTTGAAAGGCGCCTGTTGATCGGTGACATGCTGCAGAGGAATGTAGGCACCCTCGTTCCAGCGCTCGCGGTTCTGATCATGCAGGACGGCATGGCGATGGACAAAGGTACCGCGCCCCGTATCCTGGCCGGTCAGGCGCACCGCAAAGCCGGACGACACCAGCGAGGCATAGGCCAGATGTTCACCCATGCCCCAGTCCAGGTTCGTCTCGCCGCGCCCCATGGCAGCCCGGCCTTCTAACACTTTCTCTACCAGAGGGTGGACCTTGAAGCCCTGCGGCGCGGTGGTGATGCGCTGCGACAGTCTTTGCAACTCGGCAGTGGGGACGGCGGTATCTGCCGCATCGGTCCACTTCCGATTCAGAAACGGCGTCCAGTCGACCGCATACTTGCCCTTGAAACTAGAAATGATGGGGTTGAAGCTATGCTGCCCCACGTCCATGGCATCGCGATAGGCCTTGACCATGTCGTCGCCGGCATCGACTTCGATGATGCCTTGCGCAGCCAGGCGGTCGGCATACAACTTGCGCGTGCCGGGATGCTGGGCGATCTTGCGGTACATCAAGGGCTGAGTCAGTGCCGGCGTATCCTGCTCGTTGTGGCCTAGCTTGCGATAGCAAACAATATCGATGACCACGTCCTTCCTGAATTCCATGCGGAAATCAAGCGCGATCTGGGTCGCTAGCACCACCGCCTCGGGATCATCGCCATTCACATGCAGAATGGGCGCCTCCACCATCTTGACCACGTCCGTGCTGTAAAGCGTCGAGCGCGCGTCGCGCGGATCCGATGTGGTAAAGCCGATCTGGTTGTTGATGACAATGTGTAGGGCACCGCCCGTACCGTAGCCACGGGTTTCGGCCAAATTCAACGTTTCCATCACCACACCCTGCCCTGCAAAGGCTGCATCGCCATGCACCAGCACCGGTAGCACTTCCGCGCCCACCGCATCGCCCCGGCGCTCCATGCGCGCCTTGACCGAACCCACCACCACCGGGTTGACGATTTCCAGATGCGACGGATTGAACGCAAGCGACAGATGTACAGGTCCACCCGGGGTGGAGACGTCTGATGAAAACCCCTGGTGGTACTTGACGTCGCCCGAGGGCAGATCGTCTCCATGGCGACCTTCGAATTCCGCGAACAGATCCTTGGGCATCTTGCCCAGAATATTCACCAGAACATTCAAGCGTCCCCGGTGCGCCATGCCGATCACCACTTCCTGCACCCCCTTATTACCAGCACGCTGAATAGTTTCATCCAGCGCAGCAATGAAACTCTCACCGCCTTCCAGAGAAAAGCGCTTCTGACCCACGTACTTGGTATGCAGGTAACGCTCCAGCCCTTCGGCCGCCGACAGGCGTTGCAGGATGTGTTTTTTCTTCTCGGTCGAAAAACTGGCAGTGGCACGCACCGACTCCAGGCGTTCTTGCATCCAGCGCTTCTGTCCGGGGTCGCGCATGAACATGAACTCTGCACCAATGGTGCGGCAGTAAGTATCACGTAGCGCCTGCACCAGATCACGCAGACTGGCATTTTCGCTGCCGAAGTAGGTATTGCTGACGTTGAACACCGTGTCCATGTCGGCATCGGTGAAACCGTAGAAGGCTGGGTCCAGCTCAGGAATGCTGGCGCGCTCGTGGCGTTGCAGCGGATCCAAGTTAGCCCAGCGGTTGCCAAGGACACGATAGGCCGCAATCAATTGCGTAACAGCCACGCGCTTGCGTCCAATATCCACATTGGCAGCGGCATGGATCGTCTGGATCGGCCCTTTGCGAGCGCGCTCGGCAAAGGATGACACGACCGGAGCGTGTGGTACATCCGGACGCGCGCTGCCATCCACCGCCGGCATATTTTGCAAGGAATCGAAATAGGCGCGCCAGTTATCGGGAACGGCGCTGGGATTGCTCAGGTAAGTTTCGTACAGGTCTTCGACGTAGGAAGCATTGCCACCGAACAGATAGGAATTAGAAAACAGCTCCTGCATCATCATTGCTCACCTTTCTTCGCGTTTCGCGAGATTAGCGGGTCGAATCAACCCTCCGCGACACGGCTTGACCGGATGACGGATCGCACTCTACGGTGTGGATAGTAAGGACGTGATCAGCGTCCGAAAGAATGCGGAAAGCTTAACATATTCGTCTGCCGCTCAATGAAAAATGCCGTGCGTTGCATCAAGGCAAAGCACGGCACTGAGTAGAAGGTCAAGCCGTCCTTCAGCTACGCTGATCCTGCGTGGGCACATCCCGTCGGTCTGCACCAACATAGAGCTGGCGCGGTCGACCGATTTTCTGTTGAGGATCGGAAATCATCTCGTTCCACTGCGCCACCCAGCCCACGGTGCGTGCCATGGCGAATATGCCGGTAAACAATGAGCTGGGAATGCCCAAGGCTGATTGCACAATGCCAGAATAGTAATCGACGTTCGGATAGAGCTTGCGGGATACGAAGTAATCGTCTTCCAACGCGACTTTTTCCAGCGCAAGGGCTAGCTTGAACAAGGGATCGTCATGCAGCCCTAGCTCACTTAACACCTCATGACAGGTTTCACGCATCAGCTTGGCACGGGGGTCGTAGTTTTTGTAAACCCGATGGCCAAAGCCCATCAGCTTGACGCCTGAGTTCTTGTCCTTGACCTGCGCGACGAATTCGTCGATACGATCGACAGAGCCAATTTCGCGCAGCATGTTCAACGCCGCTTCGTTGGCACCACCATGGGCTGGCCCCCACAGGCACGCGATGCCAGCGGCAATGCACGCAAAGGGGTTGGCACCGCTGGAACCGGCCAGGCGCACGGTCGAGGTCGAGGCATTTTGCTCGTGGTCGGCGTGCAGCGTCAGGATCCGATCCATGGCGCGCACCAGCACATCGTTGACCTTGTACTCTTCATTCGGCGTTTCGAACATCATCCGCATGAAGTTAGCGCTATAAGATAGATCATTTCGCGGATAAACGAAAGGCTGGCCGATGGAATACTTATAGGTCATGGCCACCAAAGTCGGCATCTTGGCGATCAACCGAATGGCCGAGGCATCCCGATGATCCTTGTCGCTGATATCCAGTGCATCGTGATAAAACGAGGCCAATGCCCCCACGGTGCCAACCAGGATGGACATAGGATGTGCATCCCGACGAAAACCTCGGAAAAAGAACTTCATCTGCTCATGCACATTGCTATGGCGATTAATGCTCTTGACGAAGTCCTCCTTTTGAGTGGGATTGGGCAATTCACCGCTCAGCAAGAGATAGCAGGTATCCATGAAGTCGCAGTTCACGGCTAGCTGTTCGATAGGATAGCCGCTGTAGAGCAACTCGCCCTTGTCACCGTCGATATAGGTGATGGCCGACTGGCAGGAGGCGGTCGACATGAAGCCCGGATCGTAGGTGAACTTGCCGGATTCAGCATAGAGCTTGCGGATATCAATCGCGTTCGGGCCAATCGTAGGTTGATAGACCGGCAGTTCAAGCGATGGAGTACCGTCAGAAAAAGACAGCGTAGCAGTTGAATGAGAGTTGGTCATGGGCTCTTCCTTCTCTTGAGCGGTGGG